>JAIEDJ010000001.1 GCA_029068025.1 Oscillospiraceae bacterium
GTTTACGGGGATAACCTCGGAGCCGTATTTTTCCGTAAGCCCGGCGGCGAGCTTTTTGCTTTCGCCGCTTTCGGGGGATTCGCAGTTCAGCAGCACCACAAACGGCTTGTTGATCTCGTTCAGCTCGGAGATTATGCGTTCCTCAGCCGCCTGATATTCCTCGCGCGGGATATCGGTGATGCTGCCGTCGGTGGTCACTACTATGCCGATGGTGGAATGATCGGTGATGACCTTTTGTGTGCCGACCTCCGCTGCCATATTGAATGGGATCTCCTCATCAAACCACGGCGTCATGACCATGCGCGGAGCTTCGTTTTCTATGTAGCCGATTGCGCTGGGGACAATATAGCCAACACAGTCGATAAGACGGACGTTCATCTTTACGCCGTCGGGCGTTTCGATGGCGACCGCTTCTTCGGGAACGAATTTCGGCTCGGTGGTCATTATGGTCTTTCCTGCGGAAGACTGCGGAAGCTCGTCATTGGCGCGTTCGCGGCGGAATTCGTCAGGAATGTTGGGAATGACGAGATTATTCATAAAACGGCTGATGAAGGTGGATTTTCCCGAACGGACGGGTCCGACTACGCCGAGATAGATATTGCCGCCTGTGCGCTTTGCGATATCGGAATAAATAGAATTGTTCATATGCTTTGTCACACTCCTTTAAACTGTGGGGATTATTATCATACCGGAAAGCGGCGCGTCGCAGTCCTCTATCTCATTTTCCTCCATGATCGCCTTGACGGTGGTGTTGCACTGCTTCGCTATGCTCCAGCAGTCGGAGGAATCGTTGGTATAGCAGATCCTCAGGGCGAATTCGTCCGATTTGTCCTTGGGTCTGTCCTCGTGGACTATCACAGAGCTGATCGCGTCCACGGGTCTTATACTATGCAGGTTTGCTCTGAGATCCAGTGACGCTGTGATCTCGAGAGATCCATCGCTTTTGATGGAGAAGCCTGTATCTGCTACGTTGACGCTAAAATCCACTGTTGTATCGGGTGTGATGTTGGGGGCGGAGATCGTCTGCTCGACCGCCTCCTGCTTTTCAATAAAGAACGGTACTCCGTCCGCGTTTTTTCCGAACGCGCGGCAGCAGAGCTGTCCTGTGAGTATCAGATCTCCGTCGGCATTGGGACGGCAGACAGGATTTTTGAACTGAGCCGATACGTCCCAGACGGAGCGGATCTCGCCCTTGTCGGAGGTGAGGTTGGTGCGGACAGGAACTGTCTGCGAAAGGGTTCGCGGCTCGGCGGAGAGCTTGAGAAGCCCAGAGACGAATTCGGTCTCGTAGTCGGTGGAATAAACGTCAGTCGCTATTTCGACTATTTCCTCAAGCTGTGCGCGGACGCGGCACTCAACCAACAGCTCGCAGGAGATCAGACCGCTGTCCGGCTTGGGGATAAGCTCCATATTCAATACGGAGATCTCGGGGAAGGCGCTGTGGGAGTCGGTGATACCGTCGATGTCCAATATCGCGCTGATCGGGATATCAGCGGACATTTTCTCAGTGTCGGTGCAGCTGTTGGACTCGGGATTCGCAACGCCGTAAAGGGCGTTTATCGTTACTGTGCCTTTGAGCACGGCTTTATCGGCGATCACGCGCAGATCGGTGACCTTTGGGACGGCATCGCACTCCATAATAAACGCGATACCTGGCGCTCCCGTTTCGATCTCCTCGCGGACAACAGGCTGTTTTTCGGCAAACAGTGTTTCGCCGCAGCATTTGATCTCGCGCATACGCACCTGGAGACCATCCGGGATCTCGGGCAGCACGTATTTTGTGCAGGCTGCCGCCTTTATACGGCAGGTGACGGCTCCGCGGACGTCGATACGGCGCGGGCCGGGAGCGCGGCAGTTGCAGTAATCCGCTTTCATCGAAAGCGACACCATCGGCTCGGAAAACGTTCCGCCGCGGCTCATATCGACAGTTTTCGTGTAGGTGTAGCGCTGATCCACACAGTAGACGTCGCTGCTGTTTTCGGCGAGATACAGCACCTTTATGTACACAACTCCGTCGATACTCAGCTTGCAGTCGCTCGATACGCTGTAGGACGCTGTTCTGGGGGTAAGCGTGCAGCAAAGGATCTTGAAAATGTCGGGGTAGTAATCGGGCAGAACATAATCAAGCTCCACACCCTGCTCCGCCTGACCGTCGAAAACGGTCTCGTCGATATGCACGGCGTTTTTGGTAAGTTCTTCCATAAGATAAATCCTCCTCAGAATTTGTGGTAAATCTTTTCAGTGGTATTGTATGCTTGTTTGGGGGCAAGTATGATAGTTTGGACATTTTTTATAAAATTATTGAAAAATTTTTGAAAGTGTGGTATAATAAAATATGTATGGTGTATGCCGGCGCGAAGCGAAACCGGGATTCCAAAGGGGCAATGCCAAGAACCACCCGGTTTGGTTATAGGCACATTTGACGATATTGACTTTGTAGGAGCGTTAGCCTTAATAGTTGATCTTGTCAACGCCGCTTCGCGGCTGGTGATGTTATGGCGGGGGGCCGCCCCCCACCCCCCACCAGGGGCACGGCCCGTGAGCATGCCCGGGTTTTAATTTTTAATAGGCAACAAATTTTTTGTAT
>JAIEDJ010000010.1 GCA_029068025.1 Oscillospiraceae bacterium
CTCCAACGACTTTGAGGAGCTTACGGTCATGCCTTATATGATCTGACGGCAATAAACTATTAAGAGGTAAGATCATTCTTACCTCTTACGGTTTGTATACCCCCTCTTTGGGGATAGGGGAGAGAGTTGCAGGGGTTCCGGTTTGTCGGTCAAACCATCCGTCACTTCGTGACACCTCCTCACTCGGAGAGTAACCTCCGGAGTCCCGATGCTTAATACTTTTGAATTTCTTAATAAAGGGTGTTGATCATGTCTTTAATAGAAGAGATAGGTCGTCTGGGCGCGGATACTGAGGACGCTTTGAACCGATTTAAGGGCAATGCCGCTCTTTATGAGCGTATGCTGAAAAAGTTTCCCGATGTTTCGGAGAAGTCTTCGGTCATGCCGTTTATAGATTCTGGCGATCTTGAAACTGCGGCGGCACACGCACATACGCTGAAGGGAGTTGTCGGCAATTTGTCGCTTAATGTACTGTACGAGAGCTATAGCAAAATCGTTCTGCTGCTCCGTGAGGGTAAGGCCGACGAGGCAAGGGAGCTGCTGGAAAAAACGCTTGAAAGTGAGCGTTCGATCATTGAGACTATCAGAAAATATTCCGAATAAACAGGCGGAGGCAGATCATGAAGAGAACGATATTGGTCGTTGACGATCAGGAGATCAACCGTGTATTGCTGGCAGAGCTGTTCAAGGATGAATTTGAAGTTATTGAAGCGGAAAACGGCATAGAGGCGCTGAAGATCCTCAATACAAGAACGGATATCGCTGCTGTTATGCTGGATCTTATTATGCCAGTGCTTGACGGAATGGGAGTTCTGGCGGAGCTTAACCGCACGGGTAGGATATACCGGATCCCCGTGTTTATCATCACGTCCGCGGATAATATGCAGCTGCTTGAAAGCGCGTATTCGCTGGGAGCTGTGGATATTATTTCAAAGCCGTTCAAGATGGTTTTCATCAAGTCAAGAATAATGAATATCATCGAGCTGTACCGACACCGCAATCAGCTTACCGAAATGGTTCACGACAGTGTGGAGAAGATACATCGTATCAACATCAAAATGGCTGAAACGCTGGCTTCCATTATAGAGTTCCGCGACTGCGAGTCAGGGGAGCACGTCAAGCGTATACGAGGGCTTACAAGCCGTATCCTGAGCGCGGTGAGCGAGACTTATCCCGAATATTATCTCGACAAACAGACTATCGAAAATATCAGTATCGCGTCGATACTGCACGACGTCGGAAAGATCGCCATTCCCGATCATATTTTAAAGAAGCCGGGAAGGCTCACCGAGGAGGAGTTTGAGATCATTAAGATCCACACGGTGAAGGGCTGCGATATTCTCGCGGAAATGCCCGAGGACGTTATGGATCACGAGATCTATCGGTACAGCTATGACATCTGCCGTCATCACCATGAGCGCTGGGACGGCGGGGGATATCCCGACGGGCTGACGGGGGACGAGATTCCTGTCTGGTCGCAGGTCGTGGGGATAGCCGATGTGTTTGACGCGCTGATAAGTCCGCGCGTTTATAAGGAAACATATGACCGCCGCACTGCCGTAAATATGATCAATGAGGGCAAGTGCGGGGCGTTCAACCCGAAGATACTGGAGGTCTTTAATAAGGTCGCGGAAGAGATCATTGCCGCACATGAGCAATAAAAATCGATTCCTCTGCTTTGTGCAGAGGAATTCAGTCTGTAGAAAAAGTCCTATTTTGGGGATTCCAAAGGGCGCAGCCCTTTGGCTGGGCGCGGAGCGGAGCCCCGCAATCCTCTCCCACTCTCCCCGAGAGGAGGGGGTTATACAAGCTGCGATTCCTCTGCTTTGTGCAGAGGAATTTTTTTATTGACTATTATGGCTGTGCATTACGCTTGTTTATGTATGATAACTAAAATTGTAACCAAATTGTAATATTTTTTTTATTGATTTTTAAAAATACATATGCTATAATAAAAAAGTCGGGAGAGCCGCAAGCGGCTTTCATAAATTTCTTCCGAAAAATAACAACTATAGGGGGTTGTTTGACATAAATATTTTAAGAAAAGCTGCCGCTGCTGTTATGGCAGTGGTTATATGTATAAATCTTTGCGGCTGCGGCGGGGGAGATCTGGATAAGAGTTTTAAGTATAATATTTCCAAGAATCCCGGGACGTTGGATCCGCAGCAGGCAAACGATTCGATCTCGGATATGATAATCGGGAACGTGTATCTCGGTCTGCTGAGGGTCGCCGAGGATGGCAGCGTTGTAAACGGCGCTGCTTACGAATATTCCGTATCTGAGGACGGGCTTGTTTATAATTTCAAGCTGCGTGAGGATATCTACTGGGTGAGCGCCGGCGATTACGAGGCGCAATGCACCGCGCGGGATTTCGTTTACGGATTTAAAAGACTGTTCCTGCCGGAAACACAGGCGGCGCGTGCCGCGGAGTATTTCTGCATAAAAAATTCCGAGAGCTTTCATGAAAACGGCACCGCGTCTTTGGGCGTTGCCGCGAAAGGAGATTTCGAGCTGGAGATAACGCTGGATTATCCAAATCCGCGTCTCCCCGCAATGCTTGCCGAACCGCCCGCAATGCCGTGCTGCGAGGAGTTTTTCCTTAATGCACGGGGAAAGTACGGGCTTTCCGCAAAATGCACACCGTCAAACGGCGCTTTTTATGTGAGAACCTGGCAATACAGTAAGGACAACACCACCGATGGTGTAAACAGATTGGTTCTCAGCAGAAATTCCAAAAACGCAGAGGCGCTGGAGATCTGTCCTTCAAGTCTTAATTTTTATATAAGAAACGAAAACCGACACATAAAGGATTTCATAGCGGGCAATACGGACTGCATAGCCGTAACCAATGACGATATGGAGCGGATAAGCGGGAAATACAACTGCGATGAATTCAGCAGCATAAGCTGCGGGCTGGTATTCAACAGGGAATTTGAGCCTTTCCGGAATGACGATTTCCGCAAGGCTATGACGCTTCTTGCTGACCGGGACTTGATGGCTTCGGCTATTTCCGAGTTTGATCCCGCGCAGGGGATAGTGCCCGACTATGTTTCCGTTGACGGTAAAAGCTATCGTGAGACAGTCGGCGGCTGCACGCTCCCGGAATACGATCCCCAGCGGGCGAGGGAGCTTTTTCAAGCCGCTAAGCCGCAGCTTGATCTCAGTCTGTTCACGGGGGCGCGGGTCATCGTGTGCAGCGCCGCTTCACGAACTGCTGCGTCGTATATCCTCCAGGAGTGGCAGCGTGAGTTCGGTTTTTACTGCACGGTTGAGACGCTGAACGAAGCGGATTTTAAGGCGCGTCTGCAAAAAGGGTCTTATGAGGTCGCTGTTGTAGAGCTTTCGGGAAAGTACAACAGTCCCGCCGCGTATCTGGAGCAATTTTGCGGTGGCAACATTCAGAATTACGGGCGTTTTTCCGATATCGCGTATGATGAAATGTTTGAGAATGCGAACGAGTCCGCGGGATCGCTTGAAAGCATACGGGAATTCAAGAAAGCGGAGCAGTATCTGATCGATATCTCGGCGTTTTTGCCGCTGTTCAGCAAGAACGAGTATTTTATCACTTCATCGGACAGTTCTGATATCATTTATAACCCGTTTTCAAAGACGATAGACTTTTCCAAGGCAAAGATGAAGTAACGGCGGAGGTTTTTATGATAAAGGAGCTTGTTCACGATCCTATCTTTCTTGCGCGTGTATCGGAGCCTGCCGATATCGGAGACGTTCAAACGGCGCTGGATCTTGTAGATACGATAACCGCGCACAAGGATTCCTGTGTCGGAATGGCGGCGAATATGATCGGGGTTCTGAAAAGAATCATCGTTTTTGACAATGGCGGGGGATTCGAGGTTATGTTCAATCCCGAGATCATCAAGTGCTCGGAACCGTTTGACACGGCGGAGGGCTGTCTTTCGCTGCTCGGTGATCCGCGTCCCGTAAAGCGTTTCAGATCGATCAAGGTCAAATTCCAGAACATGGAGCTGAAGCCGAGGATAAAGACCTACAGCGGTTTTGCGGCTCAAATCATCCAGCACGAGATCGATCACTGCAACGGTATTCTGATATAAACGCTTTCGGCGGCTTGAAATTGTTTCAAGCCGCCGAAAATTTTGATTCACACAAATGAAGGATTACTTTTGATTCTTTTTATCGCAGCCGCTGCAATGTTCGCAGCCACAGCCGCATGAGCTTTTTCCTGCGCGTTTATCGCGGATCATTTTTACAACGATCACCGCGACGACCGCCAACAGCATAACTCCAACGGCTATCGATCCTGCGTTCTGCTGAATAAAATCTGCCATATCTTACACCTTTACCTTTGTTTTGAGCTTGACGCTCTCCTTGTACGGGCGTACTAACATATAGATCATAAACGCCAGCACTGCAAGGGCGAATATCAAGCCGATCACATTGACATTTCCCGTGAAAAGAAGACCGAACTGGTTGATCATCAGTGCCACTGCGTAAGCAAAGCCGCACTGATAACCAATGGCGAACCATGTCCACTTTGCGTAGTTCATTTCGCGGCGGCTCGCGCGGATAGCCGCGAAGCAGGGAGCGCAGAGCAGGTTGAACACAAGGAAGCTGTAACCTGCAAGGGAAGTCATAGCCACGAAATCAAGTACTCCGAATACGCCTACGACCTCTTCCTTTGCGACAAGTCCCATGATAGTCGCGACCGCGGCTGTGGGCTCGCCGAATCCGAGAGGAGCGAATATCCAGCAGATAGCCGCGCCGATCTTGCCGAGAATACTGTCCGCAAGCTCCAGCTCAGTGCTGAATCCGAATGCGCTGTCAGTCCAGCCGAACGAGCTGCCCGCCCAGATGATGATCGAGGACAGCAGGATTATTGTTCCCGCTTTCTTGATGAACGACCAGCCGCGCTCCCACATAGAACGCAATACGTTGCCGACGGTGGGAAGGTGATACGCGGGAAGTTCCATTACGAACGGCGCGGGATCTCCGGAGAACATCTTGGTTTTCTTGAGCATAATTCCCGAAACTACTATCGCGGCGATACCGATGAAGTACGCCGAGGGCGCTACCCACCAAGCTCCGCCGAATAGCGCCGCTGTTATCAGCGCGATGATCGGGAGCTTTGCTCCGCAGGGGATGAACGTTGTGGTCATTATGGTCATTCTGCGGTCACGCTCGTTCTCGATGGTTCTGGAAGCCATAATTCCGGGAACTCCGCAGCCGGAGCCGATCAGCATAGGGATAAAGGACTTGCCGGAGAGACCGAAGCGGCGGAAAATTCTGTCCATTACGAACGCGATGCGCGCCATATAGCCGCACGCTTCGAGGAACGCTAGGAAGATGAACAGTACCAGCATCTGCGGAACGAATCCGAGAACCGCTCCGACACCGCCTACGATACCGTCAAGTATCAGACTCTTGAGCCATTCAACGCAGTTTATGCTGTCAAGTCCGTTTTCAATAAGAACGGGGATACCGGGTACCCATACGCCGTAATCGGCGGGGTCGATCTCGTCTTCCATAGCCTCCATGGGTTCGTCTACCATCTCGGAGATATCAAAGCCCTGTTCCGCAAGCTCATCGCCGTAGGAGCCGTATGCTTCGTCAAAATCTCCGAAAGAGCCGTCTTCTATAGCGGAAAGAACATCCTCAGCGCCGATAACATTACCCGCGTCAACTGCTTGCTGTACTGTTGCGATAACTTCATCGGTGAAGATGTTCTCGGCGGCGTAGTTATCCTGCGCTTCCTCATACTGAGCGCGTCCGTTTCCGAAGAGATACCAGCCGTCGCCGAAAAGTCCGTCGTTTGTCCAATCGGTCAGCAGTGTGCCGACTGTGGTCACGGAAATGTAATATACGATAACCATGATCACCGCGAAGATGGGCAGGGCAAGGAATCTGTTGGTGACAACGCGGTCGATCTTATCCGAAACGGTAGCCGCTCCCTTGTTCTTTTTCTTATAGCACTCCTTGATGACCTCGGCTATGTAAATATAGCGCTCGTTGGTGATGATGCTTTCCGCGTCGTCGTCCATTTCCTTTTCGCAGGCGGCGATGTCGGTCTCTATGTGCTTCATCGTATCGGCGGGGATATTCAGCGCTTCCAATACCTTTTCATCGCGCTCGAATATCTTGACCGCGTACCAGCGCTGACGTTCCTCGGGCATATCGTGAAGGAACGCTTCCTCAATATGTGCGAGGGCGTGTTCTACGCAGCCGCAGAAGCTGTGCTGCACCGTGCCGGGCTTCGCCGACTGCGCCGCAGCTACTGCAAGGCTTGCCGCCTCGGTGATACCTCTGCCCTTGAGCGCGGAGATCTCGCATACCTTGCAGCCGAGACGGCTTGCAAGCTGTTCAATGTTGATCTTGTCTCCGTTTTTCTCAACTACGTCCATCATATTGACCGCGACCACCATCGGGATCCCCAGCTCAGTGAGCTGAGTTGTGAGGTAGAGATTGCGTTCGAGGTTGGTTCCGTCGATTATGTTGAGTATCGCGTTCGGGCGCTCGTTGATAAGGTAGTTTCGCGCTACGACTTCCTCAAGCGTATAGGGTGAAAGCGAGTAGATGCCGGGCAGGTCGGTGATGATCACGTCCTTGCTGCCCTTGAGCCTGCCTTCCTTCTTTTCGACGGTAACTCCGGGCCAGTTTCCGACAAACTGATTTGATCCCGTAAGCGCGTTGAACAGCGTGGTCTTGCCGCAGTTGGGATTGCCGGCAAGCGCTATCTTGATTTCCATATGATATTCCTCCATTGTTCTTTCGAGTTAATTTCGACTAACTGTATTGCTAAGTGTTAGGGTCAAGTAAGCCCGACCCAAAGTGCATTATGCGGTTTCTATCATGTCCGCGTCCTGCTTCCTTAAAGAAAGCTCATAGCCGCGCACCGTGACCTCGATCGGATCTCCGAGCGGCGCTACCTTGCGCACATAGATCTCCGTGCCCTTTGTAATGCCCATGTCCATTATCCTGCGTTTGACCGCTCCCTTGCCGCTGAGCTTCTTTACAGTGACGGTCGAGCCGATCTTAGCGTCCCTTAATGTAGCCATAGTTTTGCTCCTTTCATAATATACATACCTTATACCATGATCTTCTGCGCCATTTCTTTTGATACGGCGACGCGGGAATTTTTGATGTTCAGGATCACGTTTCCGCCGATCCGGTTCATCACTGTGACAGCGCCGCCGGCAACGAATCCGAGGTTTTCAAGAAAACGCCGCGTTTCGGGGTTTCCGCCCACTTTCTTTATCATCATTTCTTCGCCTACGTTTGCAAGTGTGATCGGCATCATGGTTACCTCCTGTGGTTTTGGTTAGCAAGCTCTAACTACAACGCATTATACGCCGCTGCTTTGGCTTAACACCGTTTGTGTTAGCTCTGTCTAACCGCAGATCAATAAATAAAGGTTAGTAGCTTCTAACCAAGATATATATTAATCCTTTTTCGGGGAAAAGTCAAGGGGTTTTGATAATATTTTGAGTTAGTTATA
The DNA here is from genome assembly GCA_029068025.1 of Oscillospiraceae bacterium. Lineage (GTDB taxonomy): Bacteria > Bacillota > Clostridia > Oscillospirales > Ruminococcaceae > CAG-115. Next base: position 7,469 of record JAIEDJ010000010.1, read on the forward strand.
ACTATTTTGTTAAAACACTACAAAATATAGTAATAA
>JAIEDJ010000101.1 GCA_029068025.1 Oscillospiraceae bacterium
TGAATTACGGTTATATAAATACGCTGCAGCGTTTTAGCATGCCTTATAACTGTATGGTTTTAAAACAATTTACATCTTTAGGAGGTAATCAGACACATGAAAATCAAAAAAGCCATAGCCTCGGTCATTGCGGCGGTATTTTGCCTTACAATGATCACGGGGACGGCATCGGCACATCCAACCGAGATCAATGCCGGAAAGTTTACCAACAGTTCCAAATTGGATATTCTGATAAGAATACACCCCACAGCAATAACATCCTCGCTCTTGACGTATAATGACGTATACAAATACGGAACCGATTGGAACGGGATCAGCAGCAATGTTAAAATTAATATCCGTGAGGACACTACCGGCATGCCCACGATCGCAAGCGAGGGTCTCGTTTGCGGAGAAGATTTGGGAGAAGGCTATTTTGGCAAAACATCTTATTATAGGGCTAATGGAACACAGGTATATGGTTTTATGGATTATGATTATGTTATCATCAGTATAAACAGTGATCCAAATGCCTTTGATGGTGCAAGAGACAAAAAAGAAGCAGCAAGAAAGACTTATCTTCACGAGATCGGACATGCTCTTAAGCTGACTCACCCAATAACCCTCAACTATGACGACCATATTTATAACGGGCTGCCTTATGCTGTAATGAACCAAAAGAAACCTATTGTAGACGGCGAATGGATCTCGCCGACAATCACACCTCACGACAAACAATGTTTAATTGAGAAATGGGGGGCATAATCATGAAAAAACTTATTTCTGTTATCGCTGCGCTTATCATGTGCGCTTCGCTTACCGCATGCAACAGCAGCAGTAATAAATTCGCAGGTCTGCAGTTGTTGACTGAAGATGTCGACCGTGGCAGTATCCGTGATCTTGAGGAGCTTGAGCAGAAATGTGATATAGCTTTTGTCGGTGAATATATGGATGATGGCGTTCAGGAGACAAATTCTATGTACATGGAACAATTTGATACCGATTTTGTTACCAGTGTTTCAACAACCGCTTCCGTTAAGGTCACACGCGTTCTGCTTGGTGATATAAATGTCGGTGACGAAGTCAAGGTCAAGCTGCGTTACGGCATTGTAAAGGATCAGCTGATAACCAGCACTGCTTTGACTCCCATGCAGAAGGGTGATGAGTGGGTCTTCTTTCTGAATCTGAGCATGGACGGAACGTTTTATTGGCACTGCTATGACAGCGACGGCCGTTATCCGACCAAAAACTCGCCCGGCAATGAGATCATGCCGCTTGCGGAAAGCCCCGAGCTTGGCGTTTACCATAAGGAAGATTTCAACGAGAAAATATACAACGAGCTTGTTGAAAAGTACGACATTTGATAAAGAAAGAGCCACAGGCATCGACCGCGGCTCTTTTTTTCTCTGTTATCAGAATGACACGGACAGTTGATCAGGTGATCATCCACCATTCCGACCGCCTGCATAAACGAATACACTATAGTCGTACCGACAAAGTTGAAGCCGCGCTTTTTCAGATCCTTGCTTATCTTATCCGAAAGCGGCGTGTTCGCGGGCATTTCGGAAAGCGTCTTGAAACGGTTGACGATCGGCGTTCCGTTCACATAGCTCCAGATAAATTTGTCAAAGCTGCCGTATTCCCTTTGTATCTCAAGAAACGCCTTCGCGTTTCCGACAGCGGCGGTGATCTTGCGGCGGTTGCGGATTATTTTCGCGTTGCCCATAAGCTCTTCGATCTTGTCCTCGCCGTACTTCGCGATCTTCTCCGCGTCAAAGTTATCGAACGCGCGGCGGAAATCCTCACGCTTTTTCAGCACCGTTATCCACGACAGTCCCGCCTGCATTCCCTCAAGTATCAGCATTTCAAAAAGCGTTCGGTCGTCGTGAAGCGGAATTCCCCATTCGTTGTCGTGATAGTCGATATAGATCTGTTCCGTGCCCGCCCATGCGCAGCGCGTCAGCTCAGTCATGCAGCTCCGCTCCTTTCTGTATATTTCATAAAAATACGCTAAAAATACTTACGGAAAGTGAGGTATTTCCCATATGGCAAACTTTAAAAACAAGCAAAACGCCGATATTTTAAACAGCGTTTACCGCAACGCTCAAATGGCGTTTGAATCAACCTCCGATGTGCTCAAGCACTGCCGCAACAACGCGCTCGGCCGCGAGATCTCCCGGCAGCAGCGGCGCTACAAGACCGTTGCCTCAAGAGCGCGGCGCGAGCTGGCACGGCTCGGGGAACCCGCGAAGGAAGCGTCTCCGTATGTCAAGTCTATGGCGAAGATGGGGATCGCCATGAAGACCGCCGCAAATCAAAGCAGCTCAAATCTCGCACAAATAATGCTGCGCGGGACTACTATGGGGATCATAGATATGCAGCGCACTGTCAACCGCTCCCACGCCGCCGATCCGTTCATGCGCCACAGCGCCGAACGGCTGCTGGAGCGCGAGCAGAACTTCTGCGAGGATCTCAAGAGGTATCTGTGAGAGCCGCCGCGGAATATATCCCCTGCGACATCGCGGCAGGAACTGGGAAATCGCTGCACACACCCGTAAAATGCGCGGAAAAATCCGCGCTGAATAGTCAAGCTGACCCCGCGCTTTGATGATCGCGGGGTCAGCTGCCGTTTTTCAGTGAGCGGATGACCTCCAAAGCACGTTCTCTGCACTCTGCCGCCGTCTGCGAATTATTGTAATCTGACAGCGCCGAACGGACATATATGATCAGCTCATCGGAAAACCCGGAGTTCGGAAGCAGCTTGCTCACACGAACGCCGTAATTTTTATAAAGCATTTCCTGCGGGAATTCTCCGGAAAGATCAACAAAAACGTTCTCCCCATCGGCAGCGCCCTTGTTGCCGTAATCGTAAAACTCCTCATCGGATATAAATATCTGCGAGGTCTCTCTGCGCGACTCAAAGGTGAATTTCTCGCTCTCGGCGATCTCGTATTGGGTTCCCATGCTGCGCGTTGTCAAATTGATGGCGCGTACCTCTACATATACCTTGCCGTCGCCGTTGACGTCGGGGCATTTTCCTTCAAGAGCTACCTTAAGCGAGTCTGTGTATTCGGTAAACGAGTGATCATAGGAAACCAGCACAACGCGCATATCCTCCGAGTCACGGCTTACTATCTGGATCACCAGAAAGACCACAAGCACCGCCGCAAGTCCGCCGATAAGAAGTATCCACTTAAAATAATAGAAAAAATTCTCCACCCGCGAAAGCGGTCTCATATACTTTTCCTTCGCGGCACGAAAAACGTTGTCCTCGTATCCCTCGGGATTCTGTTTCAGCAAAAGCAGCTCGCGGCGTTCTTTATTGTTATCTTCCATATTTTATCCTTACTTTGTTGATCTTGGATCTATGCCAAGATCTGCATGCCAAACCGGAACACAAGCGCCAAAGCTAAGATCCACACGCCAAAAGCGGCACAAATCACCTGCGCCAAGATCAACATTGTGTGGGTGACTGCAAATTTCAAAAAGCAGTCCCGCTCGGCGCAGCGGAACGAAGTGAAGCGGAGCCGAGCGGGGCTGGCTAGTGCGGCGCTTTGCGCCGCACGTTTTTGAAATTTTTTTGATAAACAGCCCCTCGTCAACATTTCAAAACCAGCCAAGATCAACATTATAAAACCAGCCTAGATCAATGTTTAATAGGTTTATCTACAAGCTGCGGCGTTGCCTTACGCGACGCACTTTTTTGAAATTTCTTTTAAATAGGCTTCATTGTCGGGAACAGCAGCACGTCTCTGATGCTTGCTGAATCCGTCAGCAGCATAACCAGTCTGTCGAAGCCGAATCCCAGACCGCCCGTAGGAGGCAGACCGTATTCCAAAGCCGTGATGAAGTCCTCATCGACTTGAGCGTCGTTGCCGCCTTGAGCACGCTTTGCGGCTACCTGCTTTACAAAACGCTCCTTCTGATCGATCGGGTCGTTGAGCTCGGAGAACGCGTTGCCGAACTCCATACCGTTGATAAAGTACTCAAAACGCTCCGTAAACGCCGGGAATTCGGGCTTTCTCTTAGCAAGCGGCGAGTTCTCGACCGGGTAGTCGTAAATTACGGTAGGCTGAATGAGCTTATCTTCAACGAACGCCTCGAAAAACGCGATAAGCACGTGACCCTTTGTGGAATTCTCATCAAGATCATCTTCCAGCCCCTTTGATTTAGCGCAGGCGCGGGCTTCCTCATCGGTCTTCCAGTCGTTGTAGTCAACGCCGGCGTATTTCTTCACCGCATCGATCATGGTAAGGCGTTCCCACGGCTTTCCGACAGCTATTTCCTTGCCCTGATATGTTACGGTATCCGTGCCGCATACGTTCAGTGTAACGGTGCGGTAAAGATCCTCGATAAGATCCATCATATCAAAGTAATTGATGTAAGCCTGATACATTTCGATAGTGGTAAACTCGGGATTGTGAGTGGAATCCATTCCCTCATTGCGGAAAATTCTTCCGACCTCGTAAACCTTGTCGAAACCGCCCACTATCAGGCGCTTGAGATACAGCTCCGTCTCGATACGCAGATACATATCGATATCCAAAGCGTTGTGATGCGTCTTGAACGGTCTCGCGGCAGCGCCTATCTCAAGCGGCAGCAGTACGGGAGTATCTACCTCGATATATCCGTGACCGTCTAAGAATTTACGTATCTCGCTTATGATCTTGGAACGCTTTACGAACACGTCCTTTACCTCGGGGTTTGCGATAAGATCAAGGTAACGCTTTCTGTAACGCTCTTCCTTGTCCTTCAAGCCGTGCCACTTCTCGGGAAGCGGCAGCAGGGACTTTGAAAGCAGCGTGATCTCCTCCGCGTGAACCGAGATCTCGCCTGTCTTAGTCTTGAAAACATAGCCCTTAACGCCGATAATATCACCGAGATCCCACTTCTTGAACTCGCCGAACTTATCCTCGCCCACTCCGTCAATACGTACATACACCTGCATTCTGTCGGAGCTGTCGCGCACGTCGAAAAAGCTCGCTTTACCCATAATTCTGCGCGACATCATTCTTCCCGCGATAAATACGGTCTGATTTTCAAGCTCGTCAAAACGCTCGCGGATCTCGCTGTTATATATCGATACGGGGAACTTTGTTATAGTATAAGGATCCTTTCCGGCAGCCTTCAGGCCCTCCAGCTTTTCAATGCGGACTCTGTGCTGCTCGTCCAGCTCCTCCTTGGTCATCTCAACAACTTCTTCATTCTCGTTTGCCATTAATCCTCGTCGTCCTTTCTGATCTCCAGTATTTTGAATCCGATAACGCCGGACGGGGTTTCAACCTCTACCTCGTCGCCTACCTCGTGACCGAGTATAGCCGAACCGATAGGCGATTCGTCGGACATTTTTCCGCTGCTGATATCAGCTTCCTTAGTGCCTACCATTTTGAATTCCATCTCCTCGTCCATTTCCATATCGAGGATCTTGACAGTGGTTCCGATGCCGACCTTTTCGGTGGAGATATCGTCGTCGTCAATTATCTGCGCGTGAGCGAGCGTCTGTTCGATCTCGGCTATCCTGGATTCGATGATACCCTGCTCGTTCTTTGCCTCATCATATTCGCTGTTCTCGGACAAGTCGCCGAATGACAGCGCTACCTTTATCTTTTCCGCGACCTCGCGGCGGCGCACCGATTTAAGCTCGTTAAGCTCCTCCTTGAGCTTCTGTTCGCCTTTTCTTGTTAAAACAGTAGTAGGTTTGTTCATAATAATTTCCTCCCCATTGCGGTTATAAACCGCTGTATTTCTTATAATTACTGCTGATTGCTTGACTCCTCCGGCGGCTCGGGAACGGTGATCTCGGGAGTAAGTATTTCGATCGCTTTTAAAAGCTGCGTGTCGGATTCCTTTGTGAGCTGCCCCGGCGTCGTTCCGGCGGGAAGCTCCACAGCAAAGTCCGGTTTTAATCCAACGCCGTTATAAGACAAGGATTTCGACGGGATTATCGTCGCCGTTGTAAGAGTGAACGCGCCGCCGTCCGCAAACTCAAACGTACTCTGCATAACTGCCTTTCCGTAGGTCTGAGTTCCGATAAGTCTTGCCCCCTGCTCATCGCGAAGGGCGACCGCGAAAAGCTCCGCGGCGGAGGCGGTGCCGCCGTCCACCAGAAGCGCTATCGGTATATCAAGATGTTCCTCGGAATCGGTCTCGATAAGCGTTCTTCTTGTCTTGTCCGTATACTCCGCCCACGCAACCACTGCCGAGGATATGATCCTGTTGAGCATAGGCTTCAGCGCCGAGACAAGTCCGCCGCCGTTCTGGCGAACGTCTATTATCAGCGCCTTCGCGCCGCGGGATCTGATATGATCCAATGCGGAGGAAAACTGATCCGAGGTCTTCGCGTTGAACGTGATGATGCGGATGTACCCTATAGCGTTGTCCAGCATCTCATATGTTACGGACTCTATATCGATCTGCTGACGGATAAGCGTCACCGATACCAGTTCTCCGTCACGCACCAGGCGCAGCGAGAGCTTTGTGCCGGTCTCGCCGGAAAGCTGATCCTGCGCTTCCGACGCGGTCATAGACAGCAGGCTTCTGCTGTTTATTTCGGTGATTACGTCTCCGACTCTGACTCCGTTGGACTCCGCTGAGCCGCCTTTATAGATCCGCGTGATCTTAAGGTATCCGCTTCCGTCAGGCTCCGCCTCGAAGCCCGCGCCGTTTACAACGCCGTTTGTGGTCTGCTGCTGCTCATAGTATGAGCTTGGGGCTAGATAATAAGCATACGGATCGCCGATACCTTTGACATATCCGTCAATTATCGAACCCTGAAGCGCATCATCGTCCACCGAGCTTATATTTATATAGTTGCTTCGGACTATCGCGTCCATTTCTTTGAGTTTTTCATAAACGCCCTCAAACTTCTCGCTGCTGGCGATCTTGGAATTATATATATTCAGCGACACCGTCCATGTAAGCACAAACGTTATCGCACAGCCAATAGCTATCAGGCTTATTGTTATGCCCAACGATATTTTCTTATTCACTTTTTACTCCTTATTTTAAAGAATTTCAAAATTCTCAATTGGCTGCACACTCCGCTCGCAGGCTCGCTCCGTTTAGCAGTCAATTGAGAACCGGTCGAAATTAAAATTTCGACCTTTTTGAAATTCCTGCACCTTTATCATGTTGATCTTGGCGTTTTATCCAAGATCAGCGCACCAAAAACGACACAAAGCGCCTAAGCCGAGATCAACAATTTAAACACGCAGGAGAAATTTCAAAAAGCGGAGCCGATCGGAGCCGGCTAGGCGGGCTTCGCCCGCCGGTTTTGAAATTTCTTTTTAGATAACTTACCCCTCGTCAGCGTTATAAAACCCGATCAAAAATGCGCCCAAGCCAAGATAAACGTGACAAAAGCGGCATGGATAACTTACGCCTTAAGGTATTTGCCCATGCTTATCAGCGTGCCCGCGGCTCCCATCAGCGCGCCCGCGACGCAGTTTATCGCCAGCACTATCCAGCACACGCTGCTGAACGGGATCATATTAACAAACCCGAACATCTGCCACAGTGTGACATTGCCGACAAACAACGAGAAGATGGATTCATATATGAACCATGTCAAGCCCCACGCGGCAGCGCCCGAGAGTATACCGACAAAGCAGCCCTCAACAAAGAACGGCAGCTTGATAAAGCCGTTCGTAGCGCCGACATACTTCATGATCGTTATCTCGCTTCGGCGCGAGAACACGCTCGTTCGGATAGTGTTGGAAACAATAACGATACTTACGACTATCAGCGTCAGAAGCACCGCGATGATAATAACAGTAAACGTACTGCGTATATTGGTCAGGGACTCTGCAAATTCATACGGCACCTTGACCTGCTCCACGCCGTCTATGCCGCTGACAGCCGCAGCCGTCGCGCGGATATTGGAAATATCCACTATACGCGCCAGATACGTCTCGGGCATGGGATTTTCCTCAAGATACTGTAACAGATCGGCGTATTCCGCCATATCCTTCCTGAAGTCCTCGAGAGCCTCTTCCTTAGAATAATATCTCACATCCGTGAGATTTCCGTTGCTTCTCAGCACATCGCCGATATGCTGAAGCTGGGCATCGGTGATGTTATCTTTCGCATAGATCACTATCTGGTTGGTGTCCTCAATGTTGCCCATGATGATATTTATGTTCAGCATAAGCAGTATCGCGCAGCTGATCTGCAGCAGACTTACCAGCATTATCGAAAAGCTGGCAAAGGACATTATAAAATTCTTCCACACGGATGAAATACCTTTTTTTACAAGGTAACTGACATTACTCGTCCTCATCGTTACCTCCGATCGTTTCGTCAAAGGTTATTTCGCCCTTTTCAAGGTTGATTATCCTTCCTCCGAAATAGCGCACAAGATTGTGCTCGTGCGTTATCATAACGACTGTCGTACCGCAGCTGTTGATCTCCTTAAGCAGTCCAACCAGCTCGTAAGAGCGCTTGGGATCAAGGTTGCCCGTCGGCTCGTCTACTATCAGCAGACCCGGATCGTTCGCGAGGGCGCGGGCTATCGCAACTCTCTGCTGCTCACCGCCCGACAGCTCACGCGTTTTGGACTTCGCCTTTGCGCCCAGTCCCACAAGATTGAGTACATACGGCACACGCTGACGGATCATTCTCGCGGATTTGTCGGCGATCCTCAGTACAAACGCAACGTTTTCATAAACGGTGTAGTCCTGGATAAGGCGGAAATCCTGAAAGACCATTCCGATGGAACGGCGGAATTTCGCGACCTTCCTGCTCTTCATCTTCGCCAGCGAATAACCGTTGACGAACACCCTTCCGGAGCTTGGAACAAGCTCCCTCATCATCAGCTTCATCAGCGTGGATTTTCCCGCGCCGCTTTCGCCGACGATAAAAACGAATTCCCCTTCGTTTATGCGCAGATTGATATCCACAAGCGCGTCAACGCCGCTTGAATAGTGGACGTTGACATTTTTCATTTCGATCATTTGTTTACTTCCCCCCGGCACTGTTGCCGTATTAGAGTGTGTTCACATAAACCGAAATGCTCGGATTTTGAAGCGGATTTTTCGCAGAACAAGGCGAAAATTCGCAGATGTACTTTATGTACCTCAAGAATTTTCAACGAAGTTATGCGGAAAATCCGCCAAAAGACGGGCGTTGAGCGTTAATGTGAACATGCTCTAAGTATTATATGGTTTTTTCTCTATAACAAACCGTATGGCTGCCCGAACAAGTCACGCAGCCACGCAAAGCGAAAACGCATTCTTTGCGCGGCGCGGACGTAAGTCAGAGCAGCCGTATTTCTTAGAATTTTGTCGGATTTGCCGCCAGATATTTCTTGACCATCAGCGCTATCTTGAAAATTATCGCGTGATCGAACTCACGCAGATCAAGCCCCGTCAGCTTCTTTATCTTGTCAAGACGGTATACCAGCGTATTTCTGTGTACAAAGAGCTTTCTGGACGTTTCGGAAACGTTCAGGCTGTTCTCGAAGAACTTCTGTATCGTGAACAGCGTTTCATGATCGAGCGACTCGATCGAGTTCTTCTTGAAAACCTCCTTGAGGAACGTATCGCACAGCGTAGTGGGCAAATGATAGATAAGACGCGCGATACCGAGGTTATCATAAGATACTATGTTCTTGTCGGTGTCGAAGACCTTTCCGACCTCAAGCGCGGTCTGCGCCTCCTTGAACGAACGTGCAAGCTCCTTCACGCCGAGCACGGGCGTTCCTATGCCGACGTTCACCTTTGTGAAGAACTCGCCCGAAAGCGTGTCCGAAATGCTGCGCGCCAGCTTTTCGAGATCCTTCACGTCGATATTGTTCTTGACCTCCTTTACAAGAACTATGTCGTTTTCGGTTATGTTGAAAACGAAGTCCTTGTTCTTGTCGGGAAAGAGGTTCTGTATTACATCATAAGCGGAAACGTCGTTGGCTGCGATGACGCTTATCAGGAAAACCACGCGGCTGATGTCGCCGTTGAAGTGCAGCTCCCTTGCCTTGATGCTGATATCGCCCGGCAGAACGTTGTCAAGAATTATGTTCTTGACAAAGTTGTTGCGGTCATACTTTTCGTCATAATACTGTTTGATGCTGGAAAGCGAGATGGCAATGATACCCGCGTACTTCGCGGCGGATTCGTCCCCGCCCTCCACAAATACCGCATAGTCGGGCTTTATGTGTACGCCGAACGGCTTGTAAGTATAGCCGTCACGGATAAACACCTCATGAGAGTCGCCAAGCTCTATCGAAAAAAAGTCGTTTCCGCCTCCTACTCTGGTCAGGTCGCTGCAGGCAACTATAGTGCCGTTCTCATCGATTACGCCGATAACTCTGTTTACGGTGTCCTTCATCTGGTGGACGATGCCCTGAAATAGTCTGTTTGACATTACGATTAACCTCTTTCGATTTTAAATAAACATCTGCTGCGGCTGCGGCAAGCTGTTTGAAAGCCAAATAAACAGCTTCCGCACCGGGCAAACGTCCCGTTTGCCCCGACTCGCCGCGAAAAGCTGTCAAAATCAGAATACCCGCAAAACAACACAGCTTTTCGCATGGTAAAAAAGTGCTCTATCTCTATTGTACTAAAAAACTCCGAAAAAATCAAGTGTTTTTTATGTAATATGTAAAAATTTCTTGATTTTTTTGCTTTTACTTGAAAAATCCGTATAAATGTTATATAATAAAGATATATAAATATGCCGCTGTTTGGAATAATTTTCCAAAACATAGGCAAAACGGAAAAGAGGAAATAAGAAAAATGAACGAAAAGGGAAAATATTATATTACCACACCGATATATTATCCTTCCGGGAATCCGCATATCGGTCACTGCTACACCACCGTCGCGTGCGATAGCATTGCGCGGTTCAAGAGAATGCAGGGCTATGATGTGAAGTTCCTCACCGGTACTGACGAACACGGTCAGAAGATCGAGCAGAAGGCAAAGGAAAAGGGCGTTACGCCGAAGGAGTATGTTGACCCTATCGTCGACAACTTCAAGCGTCTGTGGAACGTAATGGGAATAAGCTATGATCGCTATATCCGCACCACCGACGAATGTCACATCAAGACCGTTCAGTCGGTGTTCAGAAAGCTGCATGACAAGGGCTTCATCTACAAGGGACAGTATGTCGGAAAGTACTGCACTCCCT
>JAIEDJ010000102.1 GCA_029068025.1 Oscillospiraceae bacterium
GACTTGTGCGGCTGATCCCGAAATACAGGGATCTTGATGTGCATAGCTTTGCGGGACTTATCGATTATGTGTCAATAAGTCTTAACGCTCCGAACGCCGCGCGTTATAACGAGGTAACGCGTCCGTCCTATGGGGAGAAGGCGTTTGATGAGATGCTTCGTTTTGCCGAGGATATGAAGAGCGTCTGCGAAAAGGTGATGTTCACGGTGGTGGATGTGATCTCTTCCGAAGAGATCGGGGAATGTCAGGCTCTTGCGGACAGGCTTGGGATCCCGCTGAGAGTGAGGCATTGGGTCACCGATAACGAGAGCTACACATGAGAATTTTGGGAATAGATCCGGGTTACGCAATAGTCGGGTACGGCGTATTGGAATATGATAATGTGCGTTTTAAAGTGGTGAACTACGGAGCGATCACCACCGATCCCGAAACACCGTTCCCCGAAAGGCTGCTGGAGATACACACGGATATGTGCAGTATCCTCGACGGGTTCAAGCCCGACTGTATGAGTATTGAAAAGCTGTACTTCAACACCAACACCACCACCGGTATCGACGTGGCACAGGCGCGCGGTGTGACTATGCTGGCGGCGGCACAGCGCAATATACCGATATACGAATATACGCCGCTGCAGGTGAAGGTCGCCGTGACGGGCTACGGCCGCGCAGAAAAGCACCAGATGCAGGAGATGGTGAAGAATATCCTGCATCTGAAAGCAGTGCCCAAGCCAGATGATACCGCGGACGCGCTCGCCATTGCGATATGTCACGGGCATACGGGCGGGTCTAAGCTATCGGAAATCATGCGCGATAATAAATAACTACGAGGAGAACGATTATGATATACAGTTTGCAGGGAGAACTGACACATTGGGAACAGGGACTTGCCGTCGTGGAATGCGGCGGCGTGGGTTATGCCTGCCGCACGACCATGAATACGCTTGCGAAGATACGCGATCAAGGCAAAGTAAAGCTGTTTACATATCTTCACGTGACCGAAAACGCTCTTGATCTGTTCGGCTTTGCGGACAACTCGGAGCTTCAGAGCTTCAAGCAGCTTATTTCCGTTTCGGGAGTGGGTCCAAAGGCGGCGCTGTCGGTCTTGTCCGACATAACGCCGTCGAAGCTCGCGCTTTGTATAGCTACGGGCGACAGCAAAACGCTCACGAAGTCACCGGGTATCGGCGCGAAGATCGCCCAGAGAATAGTTCTCGAGCTTAAGGATAAGGTGGCAAAGGAACAGAAGATATCCTCGGCGGAGCTGGCTTCTCCATCAAGTGTTGGCGGCAGCGCCGTTTCGGAGGCTATCACGGCGCTCCAGACGCTTGGGTTTACACCCGCGCAATGCGCGACGGCGCTCTCGGGTGCGGATCCCGATTCTACTGTTGAGGAACTGATAAAATTCGGACTAAAAAATCTTGCATAAATGAGGTGCTGAATTGAAAAGTAATGAAAATAGACATCCCGGAGCCGCGATGTTTTTCTGCGGGGCGGCGTTTGGAATGCTGATCTGGATGGCGTTCGGAATTGACGCGGAGAATCTGACGCCGTATATTATACTTTCGGCGCTGCTGGCTTCGGCGGCGGTGATATTCCTGGCTGTCTTTCTGATGAACAGCTTTCTGCTGCCGCATATAAACCGCCGCAAAGCCGCAGTGCGCGCTCTCGGCAGGGACGGCATACGTATAGTACATAAGGACGAAACGGCAAAGCTTGCGTATAAGGGGATATATTATCTGATGAGCGGCAAGTTCCCTCAGGCGGAGGACTATCTGCAGCAGGCGCTCGCAAGGAGCGACGTTCGTCAGAATCAGATGTTCTGTGTCGAGTGGCTGGTACGGCTCTATGAAACTACCGACAACGTTCCGAAGATTCTGTGGTGCTATCGCAAGGCGGCAGAATATTCGCCCGATAATCCCGAGGCGCAGTCAAGGCTCGGACACGCGTATTTTTCGGACGGGAAGCTTGATCAGGCGGAATATTGCTTCAGACAGGCACTGAAGTATGATCCGAACAACGGATATTCCTATTTCAGTCTGGCGAAGATACAGCTTGTGCGCGGTGATGACAAGCAAGCGTATGAGACGCTTCAGAATCTTTTAAAGATCAACGAGAATCATCCGCTGTGTCACGCGGAGCTTGCGGACTACTACGCTATGCAGGGAAACCGCGAAATGGCGGAGGAGGAGTGCAGGAAGGCACAGCTTTGCGGTATTAAGGAGCCGGAGGAGCTTAACAAGCGGATCAACGCTATGCTGAGCTTCCACTGCACGGATTATGATGAGAACGATCTGCCTTCGATGTTTTATCGGAGGATCGAAAAGCCCGGGGAAAATTCCAATGACGGCGGCGCTGTTGAGAATTCCGGAAGTCAAGGATGATTTTAAACTGTTGAAAGGTTAATTTACAATGTTGGAAATGTCAAACGGCGATTTTGACTTTGATCAAAGAGATCGTCTTATCGAGCCGTCGTTCAGCGCGGGTGACAGCGAAACGGATCTGACGCTTCGTCCGAAGACCCTTGCTGAATACATAGGTCAGGATAAGGTCAAGGAGAATATGGCGGTATATATTGAGGCGGCGAAGAAGCGCGGCGAATGTCTCGATCATGTGCTGCTGTACGGCCCTCCGGGATTGGGAAAGACTACGCTGTCGTGCATTATCGCCGCGGAGATGGGCGTAAATATTCGTATCACATCGGGTCCGGCAATTGAGAAGGCAGGGGATCTGGCGGCGCTGCTCACCAATTTGCAGGCGAACGACGTTTTATTTATTGACGAGATCCACAGGCTGTCAAGGCAGGTGGAGGAGGTGCTGTATCCCGCGATGGAGGACTACGCGTTGGATATCGTGATGGGAAACGGCCCCGCGGCGCGTTCTATACGCATTGATCTGCCGCATTTTACGCTGATAGGCGCTACTACGCGGTCGGGACAGCTTTCCGCACCGCTGCGCGACCGATTCGGTGTAGTTCAGCGGCTGGAGCTGTATACTCCCGAGCAGCTGTGCGATATTGTGCAGCGGTCGGCGGTGATCCTCGGGATACCGTGCATGAAGGACGGCGCTATGGAGATCGCAAGGCGTTCGCGCGGTACTCCCCGTATCGCGAACCGTCTTTTGAAGCGTGTCCGCGACTTTGCGGAGGTGCTTGGCGACGGAAAGATAACTCGTGATATCGCCGATACCGCACTGAAAAAGCTGGAGATCGATCAGCTTGGGCTGGACAGTCTTGACAGGCGGTTCCTTGAGATGATCATCAAAGGCTACAACGGTGGTCCGGTGGGGCTTTCCACGCTTGCGTCCGCGCTCAATGAAGAGGCGGTCACGCTGGAGGACGTATGCGAGCCGTATCTTATGCAGCTTGGGTTCGTGTCGAAAACTCCGCGCGGAAGAACGGCAACGGCACTTGCTTACAAGCACCTGGGGATCGCTTACGGAAACGCGGACGGACAGGCTACGCTTGACGAATTTTAAGGAGATAACATGATTTTGGAAACGGAACGGCTTATTCTGCGGCCTTGGGAGGGATCGGACGCGGCGGACTTGTTTGAATTCGCGAAGGATCCCGCTGTCGGCAATTCGGCAGGGTGGAATCCGCATAAAAGCGTTGATGAAAGTCTTGAAATTATCAGGACTGTGCTTGGCGAGCCCGAGACCTATGCGGTCGTTCTCAAGGAAAATATGAAGGCTGTCGGTTCCGTGGGGCTGATGATCGGCGGGAAAAGCAGCCTTGATATTTCCGAAAACGAAGCGGAGATCGGATATTGGATCGGCGTTCCGTTCTGGGGGCGCGGGCTTATTCCCGAAGCGGTGAGGGAGCTTGTACGGTACGGCTTTGAGGATCTGGGGCTTGTAAGGATCTGGTGCGGTTACTTTGACGGAAACGAGAAGTCAAAGCGCGTTCAGGAGAAGTGCGGGTTTAAGTATCACCATACCAACAAAGATGTTCTTTGGGAGATCACCGGAGAGGTTCTGACGGAGCACGTTACTTTTCTGGATAACCCGAATAGGAGAAATTTATGAAGATCGAAAATCCACGGGCTGTTTATATAATAAAAAACACGGTCGGCATTGTTTTTGCGGTCGTTTTTTTCCTTGTATTCTGGGGAATTACGGAGATCGGGCGCAGGTTCGGGCTTGACGGCGCACAGTGGTATTTTTTCAGCAGCGCCGAGCGGCTGGTTTTCGGCATTGCGGAACTGATATTTTTCGTGAAAATGTACCGCAAGGGCAAATGGACGAACGTTATTAATTTTAAGGGCTTTAAAGCTGCGGCGGTCGCGGGTGCGGGGCTTATGGCGCTTACTGTTCTGAGCGCGGTCTATGTGATCATCGGCGTGAAGTTGTTTATCAACACCACATTTGCTATCGTGTTTTCACGCTTGTTCTGTCAGCAGATCACAACGGGATTGTGGGAAGAGCTTACGTTCCGTGCGTTTGTGTGTGAGGGCTACTTCAACGGTAATCGTACCTGGCAGCGGCGGCTGCTGTACGCGGGGATCTCCGCGGTGCTGTTCGGGCTTATTCATGTTATCGGCTGCGATGACTTTGGGTTCGCGATATACCGTTTTTGTCATACGGGAGCTATGGGATTTGCGTTTGCGGCGGTGTATTTACATTCACACAATATCCTGATGTCTATGCTGCTGCATTTTCTGTATGACATTCCCGCGAATGGAACCGCGTTTGTTGCCGAATGGAATGAAACCCCGGTATTTGTGTTTATTGATAACTATTTGCAGTGGATAGTCATGGGGATCGCGTTTGTCTGGGCAATCATAATGGTAATTGTAAAGGAGAGGGATCATGAGAGCGCGGCTTGAGTTCGGGCAAAACTTTCTTGAGATAACAAATTTCAGGTATTTCTCCGAGGACGCGGTCGGGGGCTGCCAATATAACACGTTGTTTGATCTGCGTGTACAGAGCTGTGACGGCAGGTTTGCTGGAGTCGGCGATTGTGAGGACGATATTAAACACATCAGACAGCTTGCGGATGAATTGCAGATGATGTATGAT
>JAIEDJ010000103.1 GCA_029068025.1 Oscillospiraceae bacterium
ATTGTGAACAATATGCCGAATCCGATAACGACCACAACACACACGGCGGGCGATACAGCGCTTCCAAATGCCTCAAGGTCTATCCCCATAACTTTTCTGAACTCCTCCGTCATGATGTCGGGTGCGTCCGCAAAAGTAATGCTTGTTATGGAGCTTGTCATAACGCTTCTGAACATTGCCGTGCCGTAGATCACAGGGGTGCAGGTCATAACTCCCGCCAATCCCTCGGAAAGCTGACCTATGGGCAGATAAATTCCGCCCAAAAATCCAACCAGCGTACCGATGATCGTTCCAAATCCGCTCCACGCACCTTCGCTTTTAACAAGAACGGCAAACAGGTACATAATTGCGGAATATGTAAAGGAATTCGCGCATATCATCCCGAATATTGTAAAATGCTCCGAAAAGGTAAACACAGCCATTCCTCTTGTACAAAGAATAATTTCCGAAACAGCCAATGTTACAAGGCAGATTATAACGGAGACAAGGCAAGCTGCCGAAATATAGGAAAGTGCGATAGTTAGCCGGCTGACGGGGGCGGTGTATATAGAATTAATCTTTCCCGAGGTTTTGTCTTTTATGATCGAGGATAGGGCGGAAAGGGCGACCATAACCGAATTTATGGGGATAATTCCCGCAACAGTCCATGCAAGCACAAGCAGCTCGGCATTGGCTTTATCGTTTGATGTATCGCGCCCTGGAAGCTCCGACAGCATCTCTGTAATATTCTCCACGCTCATATCTCCCAGGAAAAACAGCATAAGGGCAAGGATTATAAGCATTGACAGCAAAGACATAAATACCGATCCCTTGTCACGGAAATAAAGCAGCATATTTCTTTTTGTAAGCTGAAAAAATTTAGCCATTAGTGTATATCCTCCTTTGTTGCGTTAAGAAACACATCATCCATAGTTCCCTGAATTACCTCAAAGCCTTCAAAAATATTTTCCGCCTTTTCAAGAAGCGGCAGAGCATCCTTTGTGGAAGCAAGGGAGATTTTCAGCCCATAGCTTTCATCCGTGTACTTTGTCCCGTTCAAAGCGAGATTTTTTAACAGCTCTGTTTTTTGAGAATTATCGCAGTATATTTTCAGGTAATCCGCGGCGTATTTTTCTTTAAGCTCATGAGGCAGTCCCTCGGCAACGATCCTTCCCTTGCTGATGATAATTATTTTGTCCGCTCCTGCAGCCTCCTCCATATAGTGGGTAGTAAGAAACACAGTCATTTTGGTTTTTTTGCGGAGCTGTTCAATCGTTCTCCACACCTCGCGGCGGGCAGATGGGTCAAGACCTGTGGTAGGTTCGTCAAGTATCAGCACCTTGGGAGTGTGCATAAGGGCTGCGGCTATCTCGCATCTTCGCTTTTGCCCGCCCGAAAGCGTGTGGTATTTCTTTTTTAAAATATCAGTAAGGGAGAAAATTTCCTCCAGCTCGGTAAGTCTCGCTATTGCCTGCTTTTTGTCGGTGCAGCGGAGCATTCCTCGGCAAAGCAGGTTTTCCTTTACAGTCAGCAGGTCGTCAAGGACATTGTTCTGATAAACTATACCTGTTTTTTCACGAACTTTTCTGCTGTCCTTTTTTATGTCGCAGCCGCATATTTCGATATTGCCCGAGTTTGGTTCAAGGAGGGTGGACATCATATTGATAGTTGTGGATTTTCCTGCGCCGTTCACACCGAGAAATCCGATGAGACTGCCTTTTTCCACAGAAAAAGATATATTGTCCACGGCATTTACCGAACCGTAAGTTTTTGTAAGATTTTTCACGCTTATTGCATTCATTTTATCAAACCTCCGTTCTCTGTGATAATCATAACACAAAAGAACATATAAAGTCAACCGAATTTTGGTAAGCTGCATTGTTTGAGGGGTAAGATACATATGCCTGTACTGATCACACAAAAGGGATCGATATAATAATCGATCCCTGTTCAGACTGTAGAAAAAGTTCTTTTTCGTGATTCCAAAGGTGACTCCCCGGGCGGGGAGGTGTCACGAAGTGACGGAGGGGCTGACCGACAGACCAGAGCCCTTTGGCAGGGTGAGGGGCGGAGCCCCACTATTCTCTCCCACTCTCCCCGAGAGGGGGTATAAAAGCCGAACAGGGATCGATATAATAATCGATCCCTTTAGATGTATTGGTGAAAACCTTTATATAACTCCGTTATTGTTATTGATTGTCCGCTTTCATCTTCTGCTTGAATACCACAATTGCGGTTGTGATGAATACTATGGCGTATGCGGCGGTGATCAGCAGGTGAGGGAAGAGACCGTTAAGATCCATAGCGCACGCCATACGCGCCGCCTTCACCGCGTGCCAGAACGGCAGCACCTTGCAGATATCAAAGAGCACGCCGCCCGTGCTTTCCGCGTCAAACCATACTCCGCCGAGAAATGACGCAAGCGAGATCACAATGGAGCAAAGTCCCGGGGCGGCTTTTTCGCTGAACAGTGTGCCGAAGAGCAGTCCGAAGGAGATCATAAGTATCACTGCGGGGATCAGTGACAGAAGAGCAAGAAACATTCCAACGGGATCGAGCTTTATGCCCGTGATCAGCGATACGATAAAGGACGCGATCAGCGTTATAAGTATCTGGATCAGCGCCAGCAGCGCAGTCGGCAGGATATATCCGGCGATAAAATCTCCCGAGCGCATGGGCGTTGCGTAAAGGCGCGTCAGGAACGCTCCGGAACGATCCTTCGTCACGGTAAGGCATACGAACAGCATAAGGAATGTCAGTCCGAAAACCGCGATACCGCCCGCGAGATTGTCGATCCTGAATATCGTCATTCCCGCTTCGGGCGGAATGCTGTCGTTGACGAGCGTCATTATTACCAGCATAACGAGCGGAAACCCGAGACAGAAGATATAGCTCAGCGGGTCGCGTATTATTTCCTTGAAATTGCGCACGGAAAACGCTTTGATCTTATTCATCGGAAGCTCCTTTCCCAAAATCCTCGGCGATCCTGACAAACACATTTTCCAGACCCGTTTCTCCGCTTTGCTGCTCCAGCTCGGGGAGAGTTCCCAAAGCAGCGACAGAGCCGTCGATCATTATGGCGATACGGTCGGAAAGCTGCTCCGCTTCCTCCATATAGTGAGTGGTGAGCACCATCGTGATCTTTCCCTTGAGCGACTCCACGACCTTCCACAGCTCGCGGCGCGCGAGAACGTCCAGTCCCAGCGTCGGCTCGTCCAGAAACAGCACCTTTGGTTCGCAGATGAGCGCCATTGCGATGGACAGCTTTCTTTTCCAGCCGCCTGAGAGCGTCTTCGCGCGGGAATTCAGCACCTCGTCCAGCTTGAACAGCTTTGTCATTTTTGTGATCTTCTCGGATGTGTTCTCGGGGGAATAGCCGTATATCCCGCAGATCAGCTTCAGATTCTCGAGAACGGTCAGATTCTCTGCTACCGCCGTATCCTGCGGTGAGATCCCGATCAGCTTCTTTACCTCGTCCGACTGTGACAGACAGTCAAAGCCGCATACGGAACATTCTCCGCTTGTTGGCTTTGAAAGACACGCCAACATTCGTATCGTGGTGGTCTTTCCCGCGCCGTTTACGCCAAGCAGCGCGAACAGCTCCCCCTCGTTCACCGTGAGATCAAGCTCCGATACGGCGGTTTTTGATTTGTATTTTTTTGTGAGCTTTTTTGTTTGAATGGCATACATGATGTACCTCCCATTTTATAATATTTCTGATACCTTCACTATGGCGATACCTCTGTCCTCGTCGCCAAGCAGAAGCAGGGTGTCGCCGGGCTTTATGTCAAAGACTTCGCGGCATTTTTTCGGGAGGGTTATCTGTCCCTTGTCGTTTACCCGCGTTACTCCGAACATGTGCTTTTTTTCGCCGCCCTTGCTGCTGTCCGCCGCTATATTGCGGACAAGCGAGTCTATTGTGACCTCGTAGATATCCGCCAAGGCGATGACGTTTTCAATGTCGGGAAGGCACTCGCCGCGCTCCCATTTGGCAATGGTCTGCCGTGAAACGCCGAGCTTTTCGGCGATCTGTTCCTGAGTATATCCGTACTGCTTGCGCAGCAGCTTAAGATTATTAAAGTTCATAACGTCACCTCATAATACTTATCCCACTTAGAGTTTCCTATAAAATATTGATATCTGCGCGGAATTAGGCGCAGTTATTTCAATAATCTATAGTGGGATTAGTATAAGTATATTATAAAACTATCTCCGACAGATTTCAACCAATCGGAGATAACAATGATGTTAAAGTTGTTTTACATTTTCGCATTTTTCTTATTTCGTATCCGGCTCAACGGCAAGGATCGGATATCCTTCGATATACGGCTTTACCATATCGGGATGTTCCCGCGCAGTTTGGAAGAGCTTTTCCGCAAAGCCGTCCTTTTGGATAAACTCGGACAGCGTTTTCAGCGGAAGCTCCGACACCGTGCCGCACACAGGCGATACCGTGATAACGCGCCGGCCTCCGAGCAAATTCACGCGAAACGGCCAGATCAGGCAGTCAAACGGCTTGAGATCTCCGAGAGTGCAGCCGTTTTCTCCTGCGGCGGGGCAATATATTACCTTATCGCCGTCGAATTCCATATCAAACACGAATTCGCTGCCGCGCTTTTGGAGAGTAACGCCGAGCTTTTCCTCGATCTTTTCGCGCAGCTCGGAAAATATCAGCGGGATCTCCCATTTATCGTTTTCGTCAAATCCGCAGCACACACGGCATTTCGCGCAGGATGCGGGATTTAATATCTCTTTTAACATCGGTATTGCTCCTTTTCTGTTTTATATTATAAGTATATCCCTTTTTATGCAGTTTGTCAATAGAAACAAATTTTTTATTGTGAAAAGTAAATTTCATCTATTTTTCACGGAAAACTTCTTGACAAGCTGTAAAAATAAGGTATAATATAATTAAGGGATAAAAT
>JAIEDJ010000104.1 GCA_029068025.1 Oscillospiraceae bacterium
ATAATAAAAGAGAGTGTATGCTCATTAAATATATAGGAAGAAGAAATCGGTATGGCTCAGTTTTTTAATTTTGAAGAAGATTACTTCGGGCTTACGGACTCGGAGATCCAAAAGAAAATAGACCTTTATGGGCTTAATACATATACAAAGGAATCAAAGGATGACCGCTTCTCTTACTGGCAGGTGCTTTTATCGCCGGCTGTGCTGCTGATGTTCGCTGCCGCGATACTCAGCTTTTTCAGCGGCGCGATAGGCTCCGGGATCGCCGCTCTGCTTATTGACGCGGCATACGCGGGAGCGGAGATATACGCGCGGAGATCGTCGGATCAGCGGCTTTGTGAGATCGAGGACACAACGGTCACGAAATTCCGCGTTATCCGCAGCGGAAAGCTGGAGCTGGTCGAAAAGGACAACATCGTTCCCGAGGATACCATCGTAGTCCAGGCGGGAGAGAGAGTACCCGCGGACGCGTTTATTCTTGAATCGCGTGATCTGACGGCGGACGAGAGCATTTTTACGGGTGACAGAACTCCCGCGGCCAAGTATGTGGGCGGAATGTCCAAGAGCGATCTTAAGCCTACGTTCGTTTACAGCGGCACGACCGTTCTGACGGGTATAGCTGTCTGCAAGGTGAGCGCTACGGGCGTTGATACGCGGCTGCACCAGGTCGAGGGTGATGTGAAGGATCGTCATCCTTACTACACTAGCCTTGAGAGGATAGTGCGCGGGTTTGTTCCCATTGCGGGTTGTGTTGCGGCCTTGCTCACGTTGGCTTCCATGATAATTCGGCTCGTTTTCTCGGATAACAGCGCCATAGAGTCCGCTCTGAACGCTGTCACTGTCGGGTTGTGCTTTGTTCCGGCGGGACTGGGTACTGTCATCAGACTGTTCTATACAAAGGGTGCGATGGAGCTGCTTAAGAATGGTGCAGTGGTGAAGTCCTTTGCCGATATAGAGAAGCTGAATTCCCTGTCGGTGCTTTGTATTGAAAAAGAGGGCGCGATCTCCAAGAGTCATCTGGAGGTGCGCGGTATTTACGCGCGGAGCGAGGAGCTGCTGTATAAGGTGGCGGCGCTTGCCTGTGAGCCGAATCACAACGACGCGGCGGTTTCCGCGTTGATGGTCAAGGCGACGTTTTTTGACGAGAAGATCAAGGATGTTTACAGCGAGAACACTTTCATTGAAAAGCTCCCCGAGAGCGGCGACACACTGAGCGGCGCGATCTGGGAGGTTGGCGGCGAGAGACTTTGTTGTATCAAGGGAGTTCCTGAACAGATACTGCCGATGTGCCGTCTGAACGGCGACGCGCTGTTCGCCGCCAAGAAAAAATACGAGGACTATTACGCGAAGGGATGCAGCGTGCTTGCGGTCGCTTGTGTGGACGCGGAGAACGAGGCGGAGGACGTGACCGCGGGATTTTCGTATACTTTTGTGGGCTTTGCGGCTTTTTCCTCACCGCTGAGGGATTCGGTCTCTACTGCCGTTAAGACCTGCCGCAGATCCGGAGTGCGTGTTGTTATGCTGACTGAGGATAATCCGAGCGTTGCCGTGTCTACGGGAAAGATGATCGGCATTTCGGGCGGGGAAGTCGTCACGGGAAGAAACATCGACGCGGCGGTAAACGGCGGAGATCCGTTTGACATCAACGCGGAGATTTTCGCGAAGATTACTTCGTCTCAGAAGATGTATGTCATTAAGAAGCTTAAGGAAAACGGCGGGATCGTCGCTATGACGGGAACGCGCAGCGAGGATGCAGCGGTTCTTGAGGCTTCCGACGTGGGGATAACCATTTCTCAGCATACTGCGGGAAGCACCTATGAGGCTGCCGATATTATAATGAACGACGATAATTTCACCGCTATCGCCAATATGATAGCGAAGGCAAGGCAGATCCACCGCAATATAAAGCACGCGGTATCTGTTATGATCGCGGGATATATTGGGCTTATGCTGCTGATCATTATAAATCTGTTCAGCGGAACTGTGCTTATGCCGACGCCGCCTGTTGTGGCGCTTATCACGATGATCTTTTTGCCGTTTGCGGGACTGGGATTCCTCAGCAAAAAATATGATACGAAAACGATCATGCCGCCTTCGGAATTTGTCGCGAACAGGAAGCTGAATCTGAGGTATATCGGAGGGGCGGCGCTGTTCGGAGGACTGTCGGGCGCGGTCGCGGCGGCTTCGTATCTGTTTATGTACAACGGGACTAATTTCGGATTTGCGAGAAGCTGCTCGCTTATCACATATTGCTTCTGCACGGCGGCGTTTATTCTGCTGCGGCATATAGGCGATGACTCGATAAAGAACGTTTTGTCGGCAAGTCTTACTGCAAAGCTGTCGGTAATAATTATCGCGGTTCTGCCTATACTGTTGGTATATATCCCGTTTGTAAACAGCGCGTTTGGGCTGGGAGCTATCGACGTGTTGGCGCTGGTCATCAGTATAATATCGGGAGTTCTTCCCGCTATAGCATATTTCTTCATCAAATATTTCTTTAAACTTAAGGAGCTTTCATGAAAAAGTTTGTCGAATATCTGAAG
>JAIEDJ010000105.1 GCA_029068025.1 Oscillospiraceae bacterium
TCTTGTGAAATGGGCTTATCTATACCGCAGCTTAAACACGTAATTGAAATGGCAGGAATTTTTAACACGACCGTTGACAGCCTGCTTAATTCCTCTAAACAGATCGTTGTTAATATAACCGACCTCACTCCGAAAGAGCAGAAAATCATATTAAATATGGTAGATTGCCTGAGATCCGCCCGCACCGGTTCTAAAGATACTCAACCATAAAAATACAAAAAGCCGGGCGTTCTACCGCCCGGCTTTCTTCTTAATTAAATTATAAGCGCTTACTTTTTAAGCTCTATGCACTTTCTCGGACAAGCCGCCGCGCACGCTCCGCAGTTGTTGCACTTGGAGTAGTCGATGGTCGCGTGGTTGTCGTTGACAGCGATAGCGCCGTTCGGGCACTTTTTCTCGCAGATCTTGCAGCCGATACAGCTGTTCTTGCAGAGATCCTTGGCGACCTTGCCGGGATCCTTGGACGAGCAGCGGACATCGGTCTTCTGCTTTGCGGGACGGATAACGATCAGGTGATTCGGGCAGGTCGCGACGCACTTTCCGCACGCAACGCACTTGTCGGGATTGACCACGGCAACGCCGTTTACTATGCAGATCGCGTTTTCGGGACAAACAGCGGCACAGTCGCCCAGACCGTCACAGCCCGTGCGGCAAACGCCCTTGCCGTTGTAAAAACGCTCCGTAGCCGCGCAGGACTGCGTGCTGATAAAGCTGTAGCGCTCCTCTGTCGCGTCCTTGCAGCCGTTGCAGCGCACATAAGCGACCTCTTTCTCGGCTTCAAGTGCTTCCTGACCCATGATCGCGGCGATCTTCTGAGCGACAGCCGCGCCGCCGGGCTTACATTTGTTGTTGGGAGCCTCGCCGGCAGCCACAGCCTTGGCGTAGCCCTCACAGCCCGAGTATCCGCAGGCACCGCAGTTCGCGTTCGGAAGAGTCTCGGCGATCCTGGAAACCGTTTCGTCGGTCTCCACCGCGAAGAACTTGGTTCCCAGAACCAGCAGTCCTCCCGCCGCGCCGCCGATTACAGCGAAAATTATGATAGGCAGTATATATGTAGTGAAAACTTCCATTTAGGCACCTCCGAACATACCGTCTACCAGACCGCCAAAGCCCGAGAAGGACAGCGAAACGATAGAAGCCGCCACCAGAGTGATGGGCATTCCGCTGAACGCCTTGGGAACATTGCAGCGCTCCAGTCTGCCGCGAACGCCCGAGAATATCAGCATCGCGATAAGGAAGCCGATTCCCGCGCCGAGAGAGTTGATAACGCTCTCGAAGAAATTATAGCCATTGTCGAGGTTCAGCAGCGTAACGCCGAGCACCGCGCAGTTTGTAGTGATAAGCGGCAGGTATACACCCAGCGATTTATACAGCGAGGGAATGTACTTTTTCAGCACCATCTCGATCATCTGCACGAACAGCGCGATGATCAGTATGAACAAGATCGTGTTCAGATACTCCAGCCCCATCGGAACGAGGAAGAAGTAATACAGCGGCCATGTAACGGCAGTAGCGCAGACCATAACGGCAGTTACCGCCAGACCCATACCCATCGAGCCGCTGCTTGTCTTGGAAACGCCGAGGAACGGACATATTCCGAGGAACTTGGACAAAACGAAGTTGTCCATCAGAATTCCCGTAAGGAGGATCGTCATAATGCTTGCGCCTATGTTCATCAGTCATTTCCCTCCTTTTTGGTATTATCGGCTTTTTCAGCCTTTTCTTCTGCCTTGGAGGCAGCTTCTGCCTTGGAGGCGGCCTTTGCGGTGTCTTCCATAACGGCAGATTCCGTCTTAACTGCGGGAACATCCGCGCCCGCGCAGGAATCCTTGTTGGGACAGCCCGCGCAGCCCGTAGCCTTCGGGGGCTCGCGGTTTGCGAGCTTGTTTACAACTGCGATAACACAGCCGAGGATAAAGAATCCGCCGGCAGGCATTACAAAGATGGTCATCGATTCAACGGGAATATGCAGATCCAGACCGAACCATGTACCCGAACCGAGGATCTCACGGATCGAACCCATAACCAGCAGCGCGAGGGTGAAGCCCACGCCCATGCCCGCGCCGTCCAGAGCGGAGGCGGCAACGTTGTTCTTGGAAGCGAACATCTCTGCGCGGCCGAGAATGATACAGTTTACCGTGATAAGCGGCAGATAAATTCCAAGCGCGTCATAAACAGCCGGAACGAACGCCTGAAGCAGCAGTCCGACCAGCGTTACAAAGCCCGCAATGATAACGATATAGGAAGGCAGACGAACCGCCTTGGGAATGATCTTTTTCAGCAGCGAAATAACCACGTTCGAGCAGATAAGTACAAACGTAGCAGCCGCGCCCATTCCGATAGCGTTGGAAGCCATCGTCGTGATCGCAAGGGTCGGGCACATACCGAGCAGCGTTACCAGCGTCGGATTCTCCTTGATAAGACCCTTGGTAAATTCCTTCATGTAGCTCACTGTGCCTCACCTCCGATCGCGTTGTACGCGTCCAGCGCGTTTCTTACGGCAGTTGCAACGCCCTTTGAGGAGAGCGTCGCGCCCGTTACGCCGTCCACCAGAACCTGTCCTTCCTTCGGAGTGGTCTTGACGACGGGCTTCTTGTCGAGCCCCTTGAACTGATCAAGGAATTCGGGCTTGTTGGTGTTGGTACCCAGACCCGGCGTTTCCTCTCCGACGGATACGATAGCCACGCCCTCGACCTTGCCGTCCTTAACGCCGACCATGATATCAAATCCGCTCTTGTATCCCTTTACAAGGAACTCAAAAGCCAGACTTCCGTCGGACTTTCTTCTGATGACCTTGGCAACGTCCAGACCCGCGTCAGAGATCTTCTTCGCGATCTCGGTTTCGACCTTCTCGCCGTTGTCATTTGTCTCGGTCAGCGGAACGACCTCATAGTCGTCCTTGGTCCCGCCGTAGATCTGAGTGACAGCAGCTGACTGCTTGTCGGTAAGTATGTTCGAGGTATCAACATAGGTGAGATTATACACTACGATGACCAGTCCCGAAATGATCGCCGCGATAAGCGCGAGCATATAGATAGGTTTTACTTTCTCCAGCATCACTTACCCTCCTTTGTCGGCTTGATCTCGCCCAGAGCCTTCGGAGCGGTGTATCGGTCAATAAGAGGAGTAAGGCAGTTCATAATAAGGATAGAGAACGAAACGCCCTCAGGCATATTTGCGAACAGCCTTATAGCAAACGTAATAAGTCCGCAGCCCACGCCGAAAATGATCTTTCCCTTTGTGGTAAGCGGAGTGGTCGCGTAGTCGGTCGCCATAAACAGCGCGCCGAGCACCAGACCGCCGCTCATCAGCTGATACAGCATATAGTTGAGATCGCCGCCGCCCGCGATAAGCGAAAGCACCGCAACGGTTCCGATAAAGCAAACGGGAGTAGTCGGACGAACCAGACCGATAACGATAAGATAGATACCGCCAACCAGCAGAGCCGCTATGCAGGTCTCGCCCAGACAGCCCGGGCGGTTTCCGAGGAACATATCAAGCAGGCTCGGAAGGCTATCCGGCACGAGCACGCTTGTTTCGGCGGCTCTCGAACTTGCCATCTCCGCCAGCGGAGTAGCGGAAGCTGTCGCGTCAACGCCCGACTCAAGATTACGCGCGAACGGAACCGTCCACTTGGTCATGCTTGCGGTAAACGAAAGCATAAGCGTAATTCTTGCGGTGATAGCGGGATTCGCAAAGTTCTGTCCGATACCTCCGAACAGACATTTTACAATAAAGATCGCTATAAAGCAGCCAATGACTGCCATATAGATGGGCAGATCCACCGGCAGATTAAACGCCAGCAGCATACCCGTAACGATAGCCGAAAGATCGTAGATAGTGTTCTCGCGCTTTGTAATAAGGCTGAACAAAAATTCAAACAGCACGCACGCCGTGCAGCAGATAACAGTCATCAGCAGCGCCTTAAGTCCGAATATGTAGGTCGCGGCAATAAGCGCGGGACAAAGCGCGATGATAACGTTGAGCATTATCTTCTGAGTCGTCCACCCGCTCCTGATGTGCGGAGAGGCCTCAACAAAAAGCTTGTTCATTTCCGCACCTCACTTTCCTTGTTTAGTCTTGCTCTGCCGCAGGAAATCCTTGGCAAGCTGATTCTTTTCCGCAAGCGGGCGCTTCGCAGGACAGACAAAGCTGCACGCGCCGCAGTTCATGCACAGATTGACCTTAAGACGGTCGAGAGCCGCCGCGTCGCGCGCGTCATACGCGCTCTCAAGCTCTGTGGGCTGGAGATTGACCGCGCACGCCCTCACACAGCGTCCGCAGCGGATACAAGCGGTGGTCTTGTGTATCTTGGTGCTGCCGAACAGCAAAACAGCGTTGTTGGTCTTGCCCAGCGGCGTGTCCGGATCGAAAGCGCACGCGCCCATCATCGGACCGCCGAGAACGATCCTGTCGGGCTGCTGACGAACGTCCGCAAAGCCCATTACGCTGTGCAGCATCGTTCCAACGGGAACGAAAAAGTTCGCCGGAGAATTGACGATATCACCGTCAACTGTGATACGTCGCTGAACCAGCGGAAGACCCGTCTTGACGTATCCGTATATGAATCCCGCCGTCGAAACGTTCATGACCATGCAGCCGACATCGGAGGGCAGCTTGCCCTCGCCGACAACGCGCCCTGTACAGGTATGTACCAGAACCTTTTCAGCACCCTGCGGATATGCACTGGGCAGCTTCTTCACCGAGATATTCGGATAGCGGATAGCGAGCTTTGTGACCTTGTCGATAGCCTGCGGCTTATCAGCCTCGATACCGATAATTGCGTTCGGTATCTCCAGCTTCTTCATAACAAGATCGATGCCGGAAAGCACGTTGTCTGTGTTTTCTATAAGTTCGCGGTAGTCGCTGGTGATATAAGGCTCACACTCAGCGCCGTTGAGCAGCAGATACTCGATGTTGACCTTGCTGCGGTCATACGCGAACTTAACATGCGTTGGGAAACCCGCGCCGCCGAGTCCGACAGCGCCGCTCTCGCGGACAGCCTTGATAAATTCCTCGCGCGTATCGATCTTCGGAGGAGTTATCCCCTCATACATCTCGTTTTTGTTGTCATTGGTGATAACAACGGTCTTGCAAAGCCTTCCGCCGACGTTCATCACATTCTTGATCTCTTTGACAACGCCGCTGACGGACGCGTGGATAGGCGCCGCCATAAACGCGTCGGTATCGCCGATCTTCTGACCGATCTTTACCTTGTCCCCGACCGCCACACACGGTTCGCATGGCGCTCCGATGTGCTGGCTCATGCTTATAGCGACCTCTTCGGGCGCGGGAACCTTTCTTGTCGACTGTTCCGCTGAACCGCTGAAATGCGGAAGATGAACGGAATGTAACTTAGACAAATATTATCAGTCCTTTCCGATTAATGATTGATTGAATGTTACGGCATATGATCGGGCGTTTATTCTTATTGATAATCTACATACAGACATCTTCACGGAGATCCTGTGCCTCTCGCTGCGTCAAGGTTCCTTGAGCGTTGACGCAGCGCATAATGCGTACATAAAGTACGACTGCGTCGCGTTTTCTTGCGACAGGCACAGTCTATACGCGAATCTTGTCTGCACTCCGATCATCAATTAGTATTAAACCCGCACCTTATAAGATGCCGGAACATATTTACAGCACCGGATCGTCTTTCATATGACGAAAGACGGTCAGCAGCACTGTTATATACCGCGCACCCGCGCGGATCAGGTCATTTTAAAACCGCCGAAGTTGGGCGCATCATCATTGCCGCTCATAGGCTCTGTAGAGGGACGGCGCGGCTTTACTCCCGGAGGCGCGGGATAGCGCGGGGTCATAGGCTGATGTCCGGGCTTCTGAACAGCCGGCTTTCTCGGCTGACCGGCAGCCGGTTTTTCCTCGGAAGCGGGCTTCTCGCCGACAGCATCGGAATTGTCCGCAGCAGGCTTTGCAGCCTTCGGTTTTTCGGACTTCTCCGGCTTTTCAGGTTCATCCTCCACCTCAACGGGTGAAGTATTGTCCTCATACCACTTTGCCGCCATAAGGGGACTCAGTATGAAATCGAGGATCTCGTGTGGGCCTTCATATACGTCGCCTGCAGCGCCGCCGTTTTCACCGGGTTCGCAGATATGATAGCTTATCTGTCTGCGGTATTTTATACGGCAGTACAGATACTCAGGCGGGATCGAATCGATCTCGGCGAGCTCTTCCAACCACATAAACGGTGTCATACCGCCAATGCTGATATCATCTATGATCCAGCCCGCTGCCGCTGCCGCGTCATTCAGACAGAGATACAGCGCAAAGTGGAACTTTTGTTCCTTTTCGCCGTTCATCAACCCGATCGAGAACCGCTTCACGATAAAGCTGTTGAGAATACCCTTCTCATATCCGCAGCACGGGCAAACTCCGCCGTAACCGAACAGCTTCGCGTTGATGTCACGCGCAAAGAAATTCCTGTAAGCCTTCGACTTGGACTTCTCCATACGCGCGATCCTTCGTATCTCTTCTCTGAGATAGTCGAACTCGCTGCGGCTGATCGTGGGAACCGGCTTGTAGTAGTAGGGAAGCTGATCGAGCAGCATAAGATTCGGTTCCTCTGTGCCCGAGTACAGTCCGCGCAGAAGATCGTTGTTCTTTCCCGTGAGGATAAATTCTATAAATCCGGCATACTGCGGCTTTGTCATATTATCGCGCAGAACGATGAGCTTCTCCGCCTTCGACATATCCTCGTCGGATATCGGCGCGGACAGGTCAACGACCTTCATCAGCTTGTTATCGCCGTTCAGCAGCGCGATCTTATCCAGCCCAAGGTCGCACACATAAACCTTTGAGATCACGCTCTCCGCTCTTTCGGCGGTTCCCGCTTCGGGAAGCGTGGTAATAACGTCGTTAATGTCGAACGAGAACCGTCCGGGCGCGTGAGTAAAATCAAATACGCGGTTGTTGAACAGTCCGCTCTCGATCAGCGCGTAAACGTCGCCTACGATGTCCAGCAGCTCCGCGTTGGAGATGTTCGGCGGTATCATAAACTGCTTGCCGTATACCAGGAAACGGTAACGCTTGTTGATATCCAGCGCAAGGGAGATCTCTCCGCCCTGGCTCTTTATCTCCTTAAGGAACTGAATGGTGTCCTTGCCGTTGGTGAACGAGTTTACCAGCATCATCACAGCTTGATTGTATTCGGCGTGATTTTCAAATCTCATCTCGTGAGCGGCAATGGTATCATACGCCTTTTTGAGATTTCCGATGTTGATCTTCGATATCTCAAACTGTATGGTCGACGTGCCGGAGGTGATATAGAACTTGAAATACTTGATAACGATGCGGTAGGTGTTGCCGAACATCTCATCGATAACGCTGAACGCCTGAGCGAGCGCGTTTTCGTCGGCGACCGCTTCGTTTATAATGCAGTCGTTGAGCTTGAGGCTGATAATGCTCTTGAAGTAAGTCCCCAGCTCATAGTCCTTTATCCTCTTACCGTCGGACTCCATTACATAGCGGTTTCCGCCAAGATAGAACGTATACAGGAATTCACTGCCGCCCTCGTCCGTTCCGGGAACGTCCCAGTTGTATTTCGCGAACAGCACATGATTGTCGTCCTTGCCATACCAGTTGTGCATCTGATCAATGTCCTGATACAGCTCCTTGAGAGCGTCGCCGCTGTCGTGATCTTCCTTCGCCACGCCAGAACGCTCGGTGAAGAAGCCGTTTGTTCTCAGCTCGCGGAACGCGATAGGCTCAGGCAGGTCGGGGAACGCCACCGACACACTGTTTCCGAATTTCTCGCGCAGCCCCTTGACAATGGAGCTTGTATTGACATAATTGTAAAAGAACTCGAATACATACTGACGCGGGCGCAGCATGTACAGATCGGGCTTATCCTGCCTTGCGGCAAGCTCCAGCACGAAAAGCCGCTTATAATCGTCCGCAACGGACAAAATACCCTGCTCGATCTTGGCGGAACATTCCTCGATCGATTCGTACTTGATACCCGCGCGGTTATTGGTAATGTATTTGTTAGGAACGGACACGAAGAACGCCGAAAGCTGTTCGTCAACGAACTCCTGATTGCTGGGGCGCACATATCCGGTAAGCTCAAACGTCGAGAAGTAGTTGTACTTCGACATCAGCACCTTCGCCGCCTCACGCTTGGAGCCCGAGATCGCGTACGGAATAAGATAGGTGAATCCGTCACGTTCCGCACCGATAAAGTCTGCAACGCTCTTTCCGTTTTCCGCGAAACGCACCTTAGGGATATCGTTCTCGTCCCTGGCATACCGCGTGATCCTGTATACGTTCTCGCGGTTGCCGTAGTTGAGGATCGCGATGTTTATGCTTCTCTCGGTGCACTCTACATCATCCACGGACTTGAGGTTCTTTTTTCTCAAGAACGCAAAGCACAGATCCACCATATTGATGTAGCTGCCCTTCTGCGACGTGATAGTGGTGAGATTATCATGAAGAGCCGCCTGTTCGTTTTCAGGCAGCGCAAACACGATCTCCGTGTGATTGAAATGCTCTCCCGCAAGCTGCAGCTCACGGATTTTGAGCGTTCCGTCATCGTTTACGACACGCAGAGAGTAGTTGTTCGAGCGCATCTTGAACCAATCGACGTTCGCGAAAACGCTCTTCGCGCCGAGACCGAAGCGGCCCTCACGTTTTTTGTCGCCTTCATTTCTGCCGACCGCGAGATAGTAGAACACCTGCTCCAGACTGAATCCCGTCTCGTTGTAGGTGAGCTTCACCTGACCCTCGTCAAGGAACTCGATCATTATCTTGATATCGGGAGTTTCGTAATCACACCCGAACGCGTTCTGCAAAAGCTCACGGATAATTGACTCGCGCGGATAATCCTTCGCGATCCCCGACATATTTACAGCGCCTCTGCCGGAATACATATTGTTGAAATAATCCTTGAACGGATCGCTGTCTATCTCTCCCGACGACAGCTTTTGCTGGATCTCCTCAACAACGGACTTTATGCCTTCCTTATCTCCGGCGGTATTGCGTTCAAAAAAGTCGCCCAACAGTCGTTCAACTGTTTCGTAGCTTCCCATTGGATATACCCCTTTCCTCCATGCTTAAGGCAGCGCCTCATAAAAGCCGCAATTTGTGCTGCCTGTTCACATATAAATTTTCTGCCATTCAGGCATCTGCCACATTGCGGCGCTGCCTTCAATTCTTCGACAGCCCCGCATGGCAGGCATTACAGACCGTCGTTGTAGATCTTGATATAATCTCTGAAGGAGCGGTCAGAATCCTGCTCCTTGGCTCTGTATTTCCAAATTCCGTAAAGCACGGGGTATTGGATACAGTCGTTGAGCTTGGTGATCTCTTCCTTGATCCTCAGATGGAAATTCTCGTCCTTGTGCAGCTCGTCTATCTTCGCCTTTGCGTCGGCAAGTCCGGGGATGGCCTCCGCCGCAAACGGTTCGTTTGTGAACACGCCGCTCTCAAACGACTGAGCCATAGCCTCTCTGTTCGAGATCTTTTGGAGCTGTCCGCCGCTGACTACGCACAAGCCGCCAAGATCGTTTACAGCTGCCGCGATGTCCCTGGAGGATGACTTTTCGTTCAGTCCGAAAAGATCACAGAGCCTTTTCAGCATATTCTCCGCGAATTCCGCAAGCAGCTTTGCGGAGGTTATTTTCTCCGACTCGGGAACAGCGTATTCGCACTTTACTCTCTTGATAAGCTCGAGGCAGTCGTCCTCCTGCTTTGCGATATTGGCGATATATTTCAGATCTTCGACAAGCTCGCTGAGATACTGTCCCTTATCGCTGATATCAAGAAGTATATTTCTTGTCGGCAGCTCGCCGCAGAATCCGCTTTCGGTCTGAAGATAAAGCGTTTTTTCCAGTACACAGACATCAAACAGCTTGTTGGAGTCGCGAAATATCACGAATTTCCTCTTGGCTTCACCCGCGTTGCCGTGTCGTGTCATTCTTCTTTCAAGATAAACGGGAGACAGAGGCAGCTCGTAGTTTACTATGCAGTCGATGTCATCGAAGCCCTCTCCCACGGTCCCGAGGTCGTCCATACCTATAAGTATCTTAGGCTGCGCGGCACTGTCCGATGCCGCAAGCGATCTGGTCACATCCTCGGAGCGGAACATCCCTCCGCGCGCATAATGCACATCCGTACCGTAAAGACAGGTAAGCGCCTTGTGGAGATATTCATATGTGTTCTTGTCACAGCAGTAGATCATCATTCTGCCCGACTCGGAAAGCGTTTTGTCACAAAGCTTAAGCAAGCAGTCCAGCTTCTTGTCAAACGCTCTGAGATCCTCCACATCCGAACGGCTGAAGGAGCGCTTCTGATATATACGGCGCTCATTGTCGAACTTCTCGCAGTCGAATTCCTCGAAAACATTGCCGCCGTAACGGTATACGGGCAGACCCGAGCGCAGATCCACGCGCCGCCGCAGATTATGAAGAACTCCCTCATCAAACCCGTAATCCACAAACTCGACATTCCGTTCGGATTCGTTTTTATAAACGGGAAGGTCGAAATACCGCATAATCGGCGACTCAATGTTGAGCTTTGAGCTGCCCGTACCGAATTCGATATCATCCGCAGCCGCGGAAAGCTCGCTGTCCTTAAGTACGGACTTTATAAGCGAACAAAGAGCCTGTTTGTCCTGAGCACCGCTTGCGGGATACGGGGTATTCACAAGCAGACGTTCGCTTTTCCAGATAATGCTGTTTTCATATTTCGAGTAATCGGGAACCTTGAGGCTCTGTTCCTCATCGATAATGACAAGATCCCACAAAAAATCCTTCGGCGCCTTTTTCTTAAGAACATTGTCGCCGAAAAGCGCGTCACGCGAGATGATAAAAAGGCTCGCACCGCACTTGTTAAAGAACAGCAGCGCGTTTGAAGCATCTGTAATGATCTTGAAATCCGCGCCGACCGAAGTCACCAGCACCTTGTACCAGCTGTACAGCTCGCTTGAGGGGGCAATGATCAGGATATTTGGATTCTCCTTGCCCGCGAGAACGTCGCAGATACATAAGCCTGCTTTGGTATATTTTTCCGAACCGAACTCTCCGCAGTTGACGGCGAATCCGAAACGACGCAGCTTTTCCGCTGCGGAAAGATTTGCCGCCGAGAGATCCAGTCCCGCCAACGGCATCCATTTGAAATTATTCAATATGATCGCACCTCCGAATATCAGAAATAAAAATGCCGCGCCGAAGACCTCCCCGGACGCAAATGATCTGTTTTGTGGCATATGTATAGAATCTTTTATTC
>JAIEDJ010000106.1 GCA_029068025.1 Oscillospiraceae bacterium
GTCTGTAGATAAACCCCTAAAAAGTTGATCTCGGCTGGTTTTATAATGTTGACGAGGGGCTGTTTATTAAAAAATTTCAAAAACGGGCAGTGCTGCGCACTGCCCGTTTTTGAAATTTGCAGTCACCCACGCATTGTTGTCCTCAGCTTAGGGGCTTGTGCTCCGGTTTGACACGCAGTTCTTGACTAAAAATAACTTTTTCTGCAGTCTGAGTGTGGAAAAAACAATTTTTGCCGCACTTTTTAATAAAATCGATACAAGTGCATTAATAAGCTACAGTCTATTATTTTACGCAACATCAGTCTATTTATCGACTTACGAATAATAAAGTCAAAAAAGGGCGGAAATTCCGCCCTTTTGGTTTTATTTTTAATGATCGGCAATTTTCATTAACGCGTTGCAGATCGCCGCCGCCACGGTGCTTCCGCCTTTTCTGCCGAGTGCGGCGATATACGGCAAGCCCGACTCCAACAGCGTTTCCTTTGAATGAACAACGTTCACAAATCCAACCGGCGCTCCGATAACAAGCGGCGGCGAAAAGCGTCCCTCGCGGTGCAGCTCACAAATGCGCATCAGCGCCGTCGGAGCGTTTCCGACAACGCAGATAACCGGTCTGTCCGTGATCTCGGCTGCTTTATCAACGGCAGCGGACGCTCGGGTAGTCCCCTGCTCCGCTGCCGCCTTCGCCACCTCGGGATCCGCCATAAAGCATTGCGCCGCGCAGCCGAGCTTCTCCAGCGCCGGCTTGTTGATCCCCGCAAGTGCCATGTTGGTATCGGTAACGAACACCGCGCCGCGCCTAATTGCGTCAAGCGCAATGTCCACGGCGTTCTCCGAGAATTTAAGATTATCGCAGTAATCAAAATCGGCTGTCGTATGGATCACGCGCATAATGATAGGCTTTTCGCGCTCGGGCAGCGCGTGCGGCAGCTCGCTTTCAATGATCTCAAAGCTGCGTTTTTCGATATCGCCCGGCAAAATAAATTCCGCGCTCAAAACTCCACGCCCTTTCTCGCAGTGATCCCGCGCTCATACGGATGCCTTATGCAGCGTATCTCGCTTATATAATCCGCCGCGCCGATAAATTCATACGCGGGGGTTCTTCCTGTTATGATGATCTCGGCGCTGTCCTTGTTTTCAAGAACAAGCTGCCTGGCAAGCGCAGTATCCATAAGCCCGTAAGCATAGGCGCTGCAAAATTCATCGAGTATGATCATCTTAGGAGCAGTATTGTCCATACTAAACGCGAATTCGAGCAACGCATTGTGACAGCGCGTTATTTCGTACTTATCTGTTTCTGACATATTCTTAAAGAACCCGTAATCCCTGTCACAGCGCCGTATCTCCAACCCCGGGATATTCTCCAGCACCGACAGTTCGGACGTGTCCGCGCCCTTCATAAACTGAACGAAGCGCACCTTTATTCCCGCGCCCGCACCTCGCACCGCAAGTCCGATGGCGGCAGTTGTCTTGCCCTTGCCGAAGCCGCAATATATATGCAGCATAACGATCAGTGCTTTTTGCGGGAGAATACGACCGCAGCAGCGGCAGCCGCGACAGATACTCCGAGCATGCCAAACGCGCCCGTGTTCGGATTTTCGCTGCCATCCCCCGAAGGAGCCGGAGCGATAAGCAGTATGTCGGACTGATCATCGGAATCGCCCGGAGTGCCGGAAGCTGCTTTATAAGCGCTCTCGGGCAGCTTGTCGGACTTAAAGGTAAGCTTTCTGCTATACCATTCACTCTTTTTAGTGCTCCATGCCGCAACATCGATCTCCACATCCAGCGACGACAGCGGCAGCGTGTATACGTACTTCCCGTCGGCGCTCTCCGTGAATGTAATGTGCTCGGATTCCGCGGCGGCGGCAGCCTGTTCGCCCGTTCCGACAAACAGCTTGCTGTAGCCCGTTCCCGACAGCGTGACTGCCGCCGTCATTTTGCCGTTGGCTGCTGTAACATCGCAGTTTACCACCTTGAACATCGACGAATCGGACTCAACGTCCACATTGTAAACACCGTCGTTAAGCGCCCCCGCGTCCACAGCAGCAGACGCGCTGCCAACGGTGCATACGGCGCAGAGAGCCGAAGCGGCAAAGACAGAAAAATGTTTTTTCATAACTGTTCCTCCAAAATAAAATGATATTTATATTATCGAAGAGCCATATTTTACAGAAAATATTTTCCGTAAAGCTCCCCGGGAATATCGTACAGTGCTCTGATATTTTCTTCCGAAAAGATCTCATTCGGCTTGCCCGACAAAAAGATCCTTCCGTCCTTTATACACAATACCTTATCGGAAACGCGCTCCGCAAAATCAAGCTCATGCAGCGACATTATCACCGCGATACCCAAGTCTTCGACCTGCCGCTTCAAGATCTCAAAGAACATGATCTTGTGGCGTATATCAAGATATGAAGTCGGTTCGTCCAGAATAAGTATTCTCGGCTGCTGACATATGGCGCGAGCAAGGAGCACACGCTGACGCTGTCCGTCGCTCACGGAATTGAAATCCGTATCGGCGAGCTCCTCGGCGTTGACAGCGCGGAGAGCGTCGTCAACGATCCTGTGATCCTCGGCGGTAAGTACGCCGAACGTCCCGGTATACGGATACCGTCCCGCCGCCGCTACATCGCGGCAGGTCATCAGATCGGGACGTATGCGCTCTGTCAGCATTACCGAAAGCATTTTTGCCATATCCGCTCCGGAGATCCCGCCCATGTCCTGTCCGCACAGCTCCACTCGGCCGCCGCTTTTGGGAATATATCCCGAGACCGTTTTCAGCACAGTGGACTTCCCTCCGCCGTTCGGGCCTATCAGCGTGAGTATCTCGCCTTCGTTCACCTCGAACGAGATACCGCTGATCACATCTTTGCCGCCGTTGTAGCCTGCGGAGAGATCTTCAACTAAAACCGATTTCATCACTGCTGCCTAATCTCCTTATTAAAAGAAATTTCAAAATCGGCGGGCAACGCCCGCCTAGCCAGCCCCACTCGGCTCCGTTCCGCACTTCGTGCTCCACTGCGCCAAGCGGGACTGCTTTTTGAAATTTCTCCTGCAACTTTATTAAAAAATTTCAAAACCGGCGGGCAAAGCCCGCCTAGCCAGCCCCACTCGGCTCCGTTCCGCACTTCGTGCTCCACTCCGCCGAGCAGGACTGCTTTTTGAAATTTCTCCTGCAACTTTATTAAAAAATTTCAAACCCGGCGGGCAAAGCCCGCCTAGCCAGCCCCACTCGGCTCCGTTCCGCACTTCGTGCTCCACTGCGCCAAGCGGGACTGCTTTTTGAAATTTCTCCTGCAACTTTATTAAAAAATTTCAAAATCGGCGGGCAACGCCCGCCTAGCCAGCCCCACTCGGCTCCGTTTCGCACTTCGTGCTCCACTGCGCCGGGCGGGACTGCTTTTTGAAATTTCTCCTGCTCCATTATTACGTTGATCTTGGCTTTTTCTATAGAATTTCAGAATATACATCGCTATAACATTCCCGCAAACGCCTTAAAGCCAGGGTATATCGTCTATGATCAATTATAAGACATCAGTTGTTTTCGCGTCTTCTGTTGATCATCATTATAATAACTACAGGCGCTCCGAATACCGCCGTCACCGTGCTTATACTAAGCTCGGTCGGAGACAGCACCGTCCGCGCGATAATATCGCACACCATGCAGAATATGCTCCCCGCAAGAAAACACGCCGGGATCATCACGGACGGCTTTGAGGTTTTCAGCATAAGCCTTGCCAGCTGCGGAACGGCGATACCGACAAACGAAACGGGACCCGCGAACGCGGCGACACACGCGGACATAAGTCCCGACAGCGTAACCAGCGCCACCTTGAGCGCCTTCAGATTCACTCCGACACTTCGGGAATAGTTTTCGCCCAGCATATACGCGCCCATAGGCTTTGCAATAAGCACTGTTCCGAAAAACGCCGCCGCGGTTATTGCCGCGATAACGAAAACGTCGTCCATACTGCGTCCCGAAAACGTTCCCTTTGACCAGTCGTGGAGATTTACTATATCGGAATCCCTCGCAAAAGTCACCGCAAAGTCGGTTATAGCGGAGCAGATATATCCGATCATTATCCCGCACACCACCAGCATTGACATTCGCGGCATTTTCCGAGAAGCCAGCAGCACAAAGCCCAGCGAGATCATAGACCCGACAAACGCCGCTCCGATCATCGCCGCCGAGCTAATGGAATTCACGAATTTAAACGCGAATATCATAGTCAGGGCAACGGTGAGCTTCGCGCCCGAGGATACTCCGAGAACAAACGGCCCCGCTATCGGATTGTGAAAGAACGTTTGCAGCAGATACCCCGACAGCGACAGCAGACCGCCCAGCAGCAGCGCCGACAGCGCGCGCGGTATCCGTATCTTCCACAAGATGTCGGAATAGCCGCCGCTGTTGAATATTGCTTTGACAGCATCGGAGAACGGAATCCTGGTGGTTCCGATAAGTACGCTCGCGGTCAATGCCGCCGCCATTCCCGCGGCAAGCAGCGAAAATGTTACCGCGTATCTTGCACGCGCCTTGTTCGATCTCAACCCGCTTCACCGCTTTCCAATTTATACAAGAAGGTCGGCGGCTCACTCTCTGCCGTTCCGCTGAACACCGAATGAAAATCAAAGATCATAGTGCCGAGCTTTGTAGTCTCCTGATAAACGTTCTCATGTGTGCACCAGACGTTTCCCGTTTTAACTGCCTTGAAATCCGCCAGCAGACTGTTCTTCGCGATAAGCTCTTCAACCGTGGATATCTCGCCGCCGATAGTGCTGTTGTAGATTATAAAATCCGCGTCCTTTGCCTGAGTGTAAAATTTCTCCATCTCCATAACGACGGTGGAGAACACGCTGCTCGAGCCGGACTCGCCGCCCGCGTCCTCAAACACGGACTCGCCGCCCGCAAGCTCTATCATTTTTGTAATGTAGTCGCCCGACCTGCGCGTTACCGCTTGTCCCGCCGAATTTATGTAGAAGAACGCAGCGGTTTTGCCCGTGCCTTCAAGTCCCTCGATAGTCTTAAGCCGCGCGGACTGCTCCGAAAACACGCGGTCAGCCTCATCGGCTTTTCCGCACATCTCCGCATAGACCTTGATCCATTCGCTGCGCCCGAGCGGGTGCGGCTCATAGCTGGCGTAGTCTATGAATACGGGTATACCCAGGCTTGCGAGCTTCTCCTTGACCGCCGGAGAATGTTCTATCATCGTGGATTGTATCGACAGCGTGCAGCCGCCCGACAGCAGCATCTCATAATCGGGTTCGCGGTACTTCCCCGCATAGACGATCTTTCCCGAATCCATTGCTTCCTTAGCCGCGTCCACATACCAGTCCTCCGCCTTCGCTCCCGAGAACTTCACCGCGTCCAGCGCACCGACCTCCGCAAACAATCCCATTGCCGAGGTCGCAGCTATGTAGAAATTTTCCGCCGGCTGACAGATCACGGTAATATCCTTGTCAAGATCTCCCGGAACGTCCGCGCCCTCGGGAACGACAAGAAACCGTGCGCCGTTCATGGTGGTGATCATCGAATAACCGCCCTCATAGCGGTCAATTGAGAACTGCTCGGCATACTCGTTCCGGACGTGCTCCTTTAAAACAAGAGATACCGCCGCGCTGTCTTTATCGG
Source organism: Oscillospiraceae bacterium (assembly GCA_029068025.1). Lineage (GTDB taxonomy): Bacteria > Bacillota > Clostridia > Oscillospirales > Ruminococcaceae > CAG-115. Next base: position 5,630 of record JAIEDJ010000106.1, read on the forward strand.
ACGCGCCCGATGTTTCCGCCTCCGACTGCGCTTTGCAGCCCGTAAATATAACGGACAGCGCCAATACCGCCGCTAAAAGCAATGAACATCTTTTCATTTCTTATTCTTCTTTCCGATAGTGACCGCGGCATACGCGAGCGCCGCGCCGAGCGCCGCCGATATTCCGATAACGGCAAGCGTGGGGATACCGCCCGATCCCTGCCCCGACACTTCAATGGAAATTCCCGCCACAACACTTCCCGTGCTGCTGTTTGGTGTTGCAACCATCGACTCGAGCATACTCATCATCTCTTCCGAAGTCATAGACGAGTTCCCCGAAGTCTCCGGTGATGTGTTTTCCCTAAACTCCGAGCCGCTTACCGTTATAGTGTAGTCTATCATATGCGGCGCGCTCATCGCTACAGTCTCCGCCTTGATGTCCAGAGGGGTATCCGCCGACGGGATCTCCACCAGAAACACGGACTTCCCGTCGTTGGAGATCGGCTTGTACTCTTTGCCGCCAACGATCATCAGATCGTAGCTTGGACTGCTCCAGATGATCTCGGCGGTGATAACGCCGTTTTCAATATACACGTTCGCGGGGGATTGGATCGTAGTCCGTCCCGTGCCGCCGCTGAGAATTATTTCGGCCTTGTACTCGCCATCACGCAGCTGATTTGCAGATCGATTTTCCATAAACTCCTCCTATTTTAGACGCTCAGCGGTCGGAAAACCTTCGGTTTCCCTCTGCAGAGCACATCTGCCTTCGTTTCACTGCGGCAGCTGTACTCCCCCGCCTCCCTATTTTAAACGCTCGGCGGTCGGAAAACCTTCGGTTTCCCTCTGCAGAACACGTCTGCCTTCGTTTCACTGCGGCAGCCGTACTCCCCCGCCTCGCTATTTTAAACGCTCGGCGGTCGGAAAATCTTCGGTTTTCCTCTGCAGAGCACGTCTGCCTTCGTTTCACTGCGGCAGCCGTACTCCCACGCCTCCCTATTTTAAACGCTCGGCGGTCGGAAAACCTTAGGTTTCCCTCTGCAGAGCACGTCTGCCTTCGTTTCACTGCGGCAGCCGTACTCCCCCGCCTCGCTTAATAAAAAAGCGCCATTACCGAAGTAAAAGCGCACAGCAAACACGCCCCATAGGGGCAAGATACTTATCCCACTCAGAGTTCCCTACTAAAGAATAAATCACCGTGTTGAAACAGCCACATTTTATTCGATAGTCTAAAGTGGGATTAGTATAGGTACAGCCAATTACTCGTGGCTTTTATGTACAAACACAAGGCAGGTCTCCCGGCTTGAGGATCACAGCTTGGAAAAGCCTTCCCGAAATACTTCAGTGGCATTTTTTTCCTCGCTCCCCCGATACGGTGACGAGTTCGCGCGGGATTCTCACCCGCTTCCCTTTTCACCGGACGGCGCCAAAAAATTAAATGAACGCGCCCGACACCTTGTATTCAATTATTCAATTACGGCAGCATTGCCGGATAATGTATTAATTATAACATAAGATCAACCGCTTGTCAAGTATTTTTTGAAATAAATGCGACAATTTCAGTGCTCATGAAATTGAGGGTTATATGTTAATCATCAAGAACATATCACAAAAGTAAAAGAGAGAGGTTATTCTACCTCTCTCCGCTATTGGTGTAAAGCTATACATCAGCACCACCTAAAAACTAACTTTGTATCTCTATGAGACTATTATTTTTTGTCTCTGCCCTGACCCCAAAAATCTTCATGAGATTCATAAATGTTATCTTTGGAAATGCTGTTCTTATGACCACATTCGGTGCATTTGTGTGTATAATTGTGATCATCGAAGCCGTCCTGATTATTTAGATATGCTCCACACCTGTCACACCACCAGTCAACATCAGGAAATCTTTCGCTCACAATTATTCCTCCTTTTCAGTGCCCTCATCCGCTTGTATTAAAGCACTCTCCTCATTGACTTTATTGATTATTGCCAACTTTGCGTCATCAGCCTTCCTCTGCTGTTCCAATCGCCGCTGCTTTTTCTGCTTTTGTTTGTCACAGAATAGTATAACAAGCCGGTCTACAATCATGCCCAAAAACGTACTTGCAATCATTGCAGGTATTGCACATTTCATTGTTTTAGTTGTGCCAGACTTTTCACCATCTTCATACCCTTTCCCATAAGCATTTGATTCAATATCTTCAATATATTGAGTAACGCCGCCATGATTTTTTGCCTCTTGAGTTAACCACGCATAGTTGCCTTCTTCATCAGGATTCCATTTCGCCATTATCTGTTACTCCTTTCTGTTTGGAAATACTATCTTTGTTACAAGATTGTATTTCTTTCAAAGTCTTCTGTAGAGCATCAATCTTACTTTTCTCATAAGTAATTTCTTGATTAATACTTTTTATCTCATCCTCTTTTTGAGAAATTAACTTATAAGAGTTTTGAACTGTGCTTTCAATGAATTTCTCTATCTCAGAAACAGAGATTTGAGAATTGTTTGCCATAATTCCTTCAATCGTTTTCTTTAAAACCACCTCTCCTAAAGTAGCCCCAAAAATTACAGAAAGATTTGGGATCAAGCCCGTTAGACCAATAGCACTTAAAGTCACAGTAGCTATTTTTGCATATTTGGGTGCCAACTTCAAAAATTCATTCAAGTTCTGTTCAGTAACAACACTTCCTTCCTTTCGCGATTGTTGACCTGCCTTAAGTTTTCCTAGACGTATCCACCGTCTAACTGTTTCCGGATTGGTATTCAGCATTTCAGCGATTTCTTTAACATTGTATGTTTTCATCACTCTCCTCCTTATATTATATAATATATCACAAAAATGTAGTATTGTCAAGCAAATGTAGTAATAAAATTATTGTTTGTAAATTATTAATAAAATGTAAAATTAATTATTGTGCAATGTCACAATATATTATACAATACAAATTACTTCAATAGGTTTTAAGTTTTTTTATTGATTATCCGTCTTAATCGTTAGACCAAAACGCGCAGTTTTTAAAAACCGCGCGTTAATTATCGTATTTAGCTATTATCATTATATCACGGAGCGCATATCATCAGATCATCGGCAAGCCCGATCAGAATATCATGAAGCTCCAAATTATCCTTGAATTTTTGAGGTATCCTGTCATACCCAAACGCCGCCCCGAGAATATTTCCGCAGACCGCGCCGGTCGAGTCGCTGTCCCCGTTGTGATTTACCGCCGCGCAAATTGCTTTCCCGAAATTGTTTTGATACTTGACCGCGCAGTAAACCGCTATCGCAAGCGTTTCCTCGGCGACCCAGCCTTCGCCGAGTTGGTGAATAGCGGTAAGATCGTCCGTTCCGTTTTCGGCGAGTGTGACTGCTTTTTCCATGAGCCTGTGGAACAGCTTGACATTTTTGGTATCACCGAAAAGCTTTCTCATGGCAAGCACCGAATCCGCGACTGCGTCAATGAACGTATAACGGTCATTCCTCACCAAAAAATTAATAATGTGAACCAGCGCCGCCGCAGGTATATACCCAAGCTCGTGTCCGTGAGTGATCGCCGCAGCTTTTGCGCCGAGCATATCGATCTCGTTTTGCGCAACCTCCGAAAAACTGCCGTTCGCGAATATCAGCCCTATCGGCGCGACCCGCATTACGCCGCCGCAGCCCTTACTGTCGTTGATCGGATCCTCAATAGTACCGACCTTGCCCGAACCAAGTGCTGATAAACAGGTCACTCCCGGAGCACGTCTCGAATAAAGCTCGGTGATCCCCAAAAGCTGACCGATCCGCGAGTTATCCGAATCCCTGACAGCCGCACCGCCCGCTTGAGTTTGATACCAGCCGCGGTAACCGCGGACAATGCTGTCCATATAGTTACCGGAAACGGCTCCGTCAATAAGAGCCGCCGCTGTAAACATAGTCATTTGTGTGTCATCGGAGATACGCGCTATGCCGTTAGTCAGCTTGTATTCTGTTATGCCGTGTTCACCATACTCCGAAAAAATCGAGGTCTCATTCATAAACTCGACCGCATAGCCAAGAGCGTCACCGGCAGCGCCGCCGATCAAACAGCCGCGGAATTTGTTTTCCCAATTATCCAAATGACAGCTCCTTTCTTAATAATCAAGAACGGACAACATCAGTCGTCCGTTTTTCCATAATGTTAATCCGTTTGACGTTCTATCTCATCAAGCGTATCAAGCCAATTGTCCAAAAATTCCAATGACTCTTCATCGCCGTTGTGGAAGATTGTGACTTTTGCGTCCGCGTTAATAAGCGATTCGATCATATCGCGAAATTCTTGTTTTCTGTCAATGTCATTCATCTCGTCAAGCACATCGAGATCTTCGAGATCAAATTCCACAGCGAAATCGCCCTCATCTATCTTGCGCTTGATGTCGCCCATGGACAAGGAACTGTCAAATTCTCTGATGATCTTGATATACTTAACTGCCGAATTGTCCTTTTCGATCTTTAATTGTATCAAGTCCATTTGCAGACCTCGCATTAATAAAAAACATTAACTAATCACGCTGTAAATCTGTAACAGCCCTTAATTCCGTCCACAACGATCACAAAATAATTATCGTCAGTCCACCAAACCATACGCGCTTTATAGCTTTCTTCGTTATTCAAATAAACCGTTCCATAATCGGGTGCGTCTTTCGCTAAAACAAAATCCAAGTGATATGAACATTTAAGCTCGTCAAGCGACTTTGTGTAACCGCTGTCACTCTTCCAGCGTTCCATTTTCGGAACAAGCATCCAGCCGCGAATATAAAGTATCAGCACAGCCAGTATGCCAAACAGCGCGATCCCGGCTAATGAAAGCAGCACAATCACTCGAAAACGTAATTCTTTTTTTACTTTAGTCATACAAAAGTCTTACCTCCTAAGCAATACTTTATTTATCTCGGTGATTGTTTCGGAAAGCTGTCCATCATTAATCTCTACATAGAAATCGGTAATGGCAGTGACCCCATACGCTCGAATATCACCTATTCCAAAATAACTTGTTCTGTTTTCAATATCCTTAAACACTTTTGTATAATCTTCTT
>JAIEDJ010000107.1 GCA_029068025.1 Oscillospiraceae bacterium
AGAGATATCCGAGGTCTCCGCCAATACCGCCAAAGAGGGAGCAGCGTCGCCGCGCACGGTCTGCGTCATCACCATTTCCGCGCCGAATCTTTCGATATATTCCTTGCCGTTTCTGTCGTATCCCGACAGCAGACGATACGCGCCGACAGCACCCGTCATAGCCGGCAGATTCGGATTCATGATCGGCAGATCAAGCCCGCTCTCCATAGCCATAGTAAGAAACGTGGAATTCACAAGCCCGCGGTTCGGCAGACCGAACGAGATATTCGACACACCCAGCACTGTCTTAAGCCCAAGCTCGCTTTTCACTCTGCGGATAGCCTTAAGCGTTTGTACCGCGCCGTCCTGTTCGGCTGACGCGGTGAGCGTCAGACAGTCGATATACACATCACGCTTCGGAATACCGTATTCCATAGCGCGTTTCAGTATTTTCTGCGCGATCTCAAAGCGCTTTTCGGTGGTCTTGGGTATACCGTCCTTGTCCAGCGTCAGCCCGACCACCGCCGCACCGTATTTCTTTACAAGCGGAAGAACGGTCTCCAGCTTTTCATCCTCTCCGTTCACCGAATTGATGATCGGCTTTCCGGAAACGTTCCGCAGCGCCGCCTCCAGCACGTCAAGCTCGGTTGTATCGATCTGTAACGGCGCGTCCGTCACCGATTGAACAGCGTCAACTGCGGCAAGCATCATTTCCTTTTCGTCAATATCGGGCAGACCTACGTTCACATCGAGGATCTCCGCGCCGCCCTCCGTCTGCTCTATAGCCTGCTTCATTATATAATCAAGATCACGGCGCTTAAGCGCCTCCTTAAAGAGCTTCTTGCCCGTAGGATTGATACGCTCACCGATAATGCGCACTGTATCGATAGTAACTACATTGGAAGCCGAGCATACCGCCGCAGGTATCTCCGGAATATTTCTTGAATAGCGCCGTCCTTTCAGTCTCTTTGCCATCTCCGAAATAAAATCGGGATTCGTTCCGCAGCAGCCGCCGAACAGCTTCACGCCCTTGTCCGCCATCTGTGAGATGATATCCGCGTATTCGGACGGAGTTATGCTGTATTCGTTGGTCTTGGGATCGGGAAGCCCCGCGTTCGGACGTATGAGAACGGGAACCTCCGACCACTTCAGCAGCTCCTCGCAGATCGACATTGCCTCGTCGGGACCGAGCGAGCAGTTCATTCCGATAACGTCCGCGCCCATTCCCCCGAGAGTAAGCGCCATTGAAGCGACCGTGCAGCCCGTAAACGTACGGAGGTTCTTCTCGAACGTCATAGTACACACAACGGGCAGATCGGTGTTCTCCTTTGCAGCAAGCAGCGCGGTCTTTATCTCCATAAGATCGGTCATGGTCTCCAGCACAATGAAATCCGCGCCCGCGTCCCTGCCCGCGGTCATGATCTCCTTGAACATATCATATGCTTCAGCGGCGGGCATATCCCCCGTCGGACGGAGCATTCTTCCGAGAGAGCCAACGTCCAGCGCCACGAGCGCTTTTCCGTCCGCCGCTTTCTTCGCAATCTCAATGCCCTTTTTGATAACTTCCTCAACGGAATACGCGCTGTTCGAGAGCTTGTGACGGTTTGCCCCGAAGGTGTTGGCATAGACCGCCCGCGCTCCCGCAGCGATATATTTCCTATGTATCTCTTCAATAAGCTCCGGGTTTGTAAAATTAAGCTCCTCTGGGATCCCGCCGAGCTTGAGACCGCTCGCCTGGAGCATAGTCCCCATAGCTCCGTCCAGAAGTATAAATTCGTCGTTTTTAAGTAATTCTCTGAAATCAGTCATTGTCCTTCTCCGTTCGTTCTTTGTTATCCAAATTTTTGTCCAGCCGCCGCAGCTCTATCATTGCTATGATACCGATAAATATCGCGCATACCGTCCAGATAATCGGCTCCGACAGAATTATTCCGAAATATCCGCCAACCTGTTCCTCGGTTCCGCCGACAGTGCCGTTCTTTCCGCCGAACATCGGCACCATGACCAACACCGTGATTATCTTCCAGGAAAGCTCCATTATGCTGCATATGATAGGCACAGAGCTTTTCCCCAGCCCCTGAAGCGAGCTGCGCAATCCCAGCAGTATAACAAGAGTTAAGAAAAACGGAACATTCCACCTGAGATACAGCACTGTTGTATTGATTATATCCGCGCCCTCCGCAGAATCTGCGTCAGCAATAAGGATCCCGGCAAGCGCGTCTCCGAAAAGATAGATCAGCGCTATGGCTATCCCCGCCCACACATACATTATCAGCAGTCCGTCACGGATACCTTTCTTGATCCTGGGCAGCTTCCCCGCCCCGAGATTTTGCGAGCAGTAGGTTATAAGCGTTGCACACACCGCCGAAAGCGGCATAACGATCAGGGAGAACAGCTTTCGCGCGGCGGTATGAGCCGCAATGATCCCATCGCCGAAGCCGTTTATGCTGTTCTGGAGAACCACCGTGCCGAGATCCACAATAGAATACATGAGCGCCATGCCGGCACCCGCACTCAGCAGCTCTTTGCTGCTTTTTGCGGTGAAAACAAAATCCCGCTTTTTGACAAGCAGCATGGGACGGCGCTTGATAAGGTATATCAGACAAACTACAGCCGATATGACCTGCGCCGAGACAGTTGCCAGCGCCGCACCGGTCACTCCCATTCCCAGAACGGCAACAAACAGCAGATCAAATCCGATGTTTAAAAATGTAGAGATCATCAGAATGATCAGCGGGATCACGCTGTCACCTACTGCACGGAGCACCGCCGCCTCAAGATTATACGCGAGCGTTGCGGCAAGTCCGAGACCTACGATAAACAGGTAATCCTTAGCCTCGCCGAAAATGGTTCCTGACTTTTCAAGCGCCAGCAGATTCAGCAGCGGTTCAATAAACACAGTTACCGCGACTGTTATCACCAATGTCAATGCCGCCGAGAACACCATCATACGCGCAATGGTGCGGCGCATCTCGTCATAATCCTCAGCTCCGAAATTTCTCGCGACAATGATAGCAAACCCGGTGACCAGCCCGATTATTATGTTGAACATAAGCGTTACAAGCGGCGTGACAGAGCCTACCGCCGCAATGGAATCATTGCCGAGATTCTGCCCGATTATGATGAGATCCGCCAGATTATATGCCTGCTGAAAAAGATTCCCCAACAGGATCGGCAGCGCAAAGCCCGCGATCAGCTTTATCGGCCTGCCGCGTGTCAAGTCCTTCACAAGTAAGACCTCCACAGTTGTTTATAATGCTTTAAGGCAACACCGCACAATTAACGGCTAACGCCTTTGCCGTCCGCTTGCTTGCACGCATTATGTGCTTCGCACAAAACGCTTTTCCGTCATTTTTGCCAAAAGCTCCTTGAAATACGTCAGTATTACTGCGTCGCTTTCGGCAGCGTTTTGCCGCAGGCATAATGCGCTGACAGAAAAATTTACCGACGTAATCGGACGACAATCTTTGTGCGGTATTGCCTTAAAATAACAGGAGGGGAATTATTATGAAGAAAAATTTAGCTTTTATAATAACGCTGACCGCGCTTATCGGAACGCTTTCCGGCTGTTCCGGCGTTGAGGAAATGTCAAATTCAGTTTCGGAAAATTCCGGAATTTCTAATTTTACATCGGATCAAGGCATGATAAGCAGCGATTTTAACATTACGAATGATCAAAACATAACAAGCGCGAAATGCTACAAGGTCGACTTTCAGGAAGTGACTGAGGATCAGGTCGCCGCGCTGTTTAAAGCTGTTCCCCAAAAAGAAACTAACGAGTTCGGACGGACAGTTTTTAACGGCGAAAAAGAAAACGGATCTTTGTCACCGTCATCGGGAGTAGGCGGCAGCGGCACATATTACATCGTTATGTACTGGACGGAGCAGGGCGATAAATACGACAGCGCGGCATATAGGAATTACAGTGAAATAGCTGTAAAAAGGGATCTTAGCTTTCTCACATCTGCCGAAGCGGAAGAAGAGATCAAAAGCTTGCTTTCCGGCTTTATGCCTACGGGAGTTTCAGTTAAGGCTTACGCGATAAGCGAGGAGTATTATTCTCAATACGCAAAGGAGCAGCCGGTCAAGGACAAAGAGGACGCGGATTTCTGGGGAGAAAAATATACGGAAAAGGATTACGGTACAGCGGCGGATTACTATTATTTTACAATAGAACAGACCGTGGACGGAATACCGATACAGGCCGAACTTATCGGAAATTTGGACACCGGCTCTCAAACCTGGGGTTCGGAAGCGAGCGCTGTTTTAAGTGAGGAAGGTCTGGGATATCTGCGCGTATTTTCTCCGTACAAAATAACAGGCGAGATCGAAGTCTCCGAAAAATTTATCACATTTTCGGAAGCCGAACAGATGTTCAGGGATAAGAACGATTCTTTTCTCACAACCGAGGATATAACCGTAAATTATTCGCGGCTCGTTTACGTTGTTCTCCGTGCGGAGGATAACGGCCTGGTTCTAACGCCCGCTTGGGAATTTAAATATAACGACAAGCTGTTCTTCCGCGTAAACGCATATACGGGCGAGGAGATAGTGACGGTATGACACGAATTTTAGGAAGTATTTTATCTAATTGCAAATACGTTTTGCGCTCAGTCAAATTTTGGGCGGCGGTCGCGGGATATCTGGCGCTTTTGGTATTTGCTACGGCTGATTTCTATCATTCAAAAGCGGGGGTGTGGTATCTGCTGCGTCTTTCAAGAGCCTTTGGATCATACTATTTCAGCCTGGTGATCTGCGCGCTGCCGGGCGCGGC
>JAIEDJ010000108.1 GCA_029068025.1 Oscillospiraceae bacterium
GCTGACAGGTGCTGAAAAACCGCGCAGCTGTTTTCGGGAATTTTATTATAACACGATCCCTTCTCAAAACCGAACCGGCAAAAACAGACATAGACAAAAAGACCTCCTTTGGTATAATAAAACCAAAGGAGGTTTGCGTGGATCATAATATTTTTATAGATGAAATTAAGCGCAGCGAGGTCTTTGTACGGTGTTACCTTAATTTAATAAGTCGTTTTTCTTGTCCATGCTGACGATAACGACAACGGTAGAGCCTTGCTCAGCCATCGAATGTGCGGGAGGATTAGTTCCTATAACGCAGTCCCTCGCAACATTATTGTCAACCTTAGAGACAGTGACGGTTTTAAAGCCTTCCTTTTCAAGCTGCCGGATAGCGTATAACGCGGGACGATTTGTAAAATCGCAGATCTCCGATATTTTTCCGCTGTTGTCCTTTTCGGATTCATCGCTCTTGTCGGAAGATTCGCTATCCCCCCTGTACAGATCTGTAAATCCGTCCTCGCCGATCGTTTCCCGGAACCTGAAAACCGGTGCTCCGGAAAATGCTTGAAGCAGATTGGAATCGGCATTTTGAAAAGCGAATTTCACCTCTCCCATATATTCTCCGTATCCGACATTAAAGCTCGATTTTTGATAGCAAACCTCACCCGGCTGAAGAACGACCGACAACGGTTTCTCCGTCATATAATCGGGAGGTGTCTGTTCTTCATCCGGATTTTCGGATTTCGGGACAAATTTTATCTCAACGACAGAATCAGAACCGTAACACCTTATTGCGGCAGGCTCGGTATAATTGTTCTTTATCATTGTCACGATATCAACAACGTTTTCCGAGCTTCTTCTGATCCCCGCCAATCCGACCAGCTTTTTATCCATCCTATAGAATGAAAGTGTATCCTCCGCGACCTTGTAGTACTCGCCCTCGTAGTATATCTGTTCTTCGTTGTACCAATTGTTGTTCGATTCATTTCTCATGCCTGATCCGCTGCCATCATTTGATATATATGCCGAATCCTTGCTTTCAAACGCGGGTAAATTGCCGCGGGATTGGATCATGTTCGCCGTGATCACTCCGCCCGCCAGAACCACCGCCGCGCAGGATGCCGCCGCGATCATTCTCATAGGCGAACGCCTGACAGCCTTTACCATTATTGGCTTTTGAGCCTCGGGCTTTGCGCCTTCAATAAACTTATCGTCCACATCGCCGAATAATTTTGCAAGATCATATTTCATCATATCAATACCCCTTCCTCTTAAGATATTCCCTCAGCTTATGACGAGTGCGGTTGAGTATCACAGAAACGTTGCTTTCCGACAGTCCGAACTCCGACGCTATATCGCGTATGCTGTCATAATACCAATACCGGCACATGAAAATGTTACGCTTATGCTCGGGCAGCTTTCCGAGAAAGCTGTTGATCTCGCTCAGAAGCTCCCTGCGCTCCGTTTCGCTCTCCACGTCTGTGCTGCCCGATATGATCTCCGCCAGCTCGTCAAACGCCATAGCCGCTTCACCGCTGCCGCGCTTCTCGGCAAGCGACCGCCTGTGCCTGTCGATAGCAATATTTCTGGTGATCTTTCCGAGGAACGTCGAGAGCGTTTCCGGCTTATGCGGCGGGACCATGTCCCACGCCTTCAGAAGCGTATCGTTGACACATTCCTCCGCGTCCTCTTTCGAGCCTAGAATATTCAGCGCTATCGCGAAGCAGTAGCCTTTGTACTTCGCCGAAACCTCGGCTATAGCGTCCTCGTTCCGTTCCAGAAAAAGCTTGACTATCTCGCTGTCCTCCACCTCATCACCACCTTAAGTCTTTGAAAGATATCTTTTACCCATATACACGGATTAAAATAAAATAACTTACACTTTTTTTGAAATTTTTCTTTCGGTGTAAAAAGTCACTAAAATAAGATCAACATCTCACAAATGCAGCAAAGGCACAGACTTTTTTCACGTTGACCATGGTTTGTCTGTCAGTCTTGTCGACCTGCCAAGGATTGGATCATTTACAGTGACGATCACTGTGTGCGGAGGAGACGTGTGTAATGTAAAGACAAATACTAATAACCTGCTTGCATTTCAGAAAAATGCGGGCAGGAGGGGAAGAGGGCGGGTTGTCGCAAGCGACAACACTAGGGAAGAAGAGCTCGAGAGGAAACCCGTAGGGAGAAGGGGAGGGCGCCCGCATTTTTGTCGGATTTTATTCAGCCCTCCCCTTCTCCCGAAGGGTGTCCTCTCGAAAAGGTTCACGGGTGCAATCCGGAAGCCCCAAACGGACGAGAAATCAACAATTTTCCTTAACATAAAACAGCTTTATAAAAGCTGATCCCTCCCCGAACCGGGGAGGGATCAAAACTTTTTGCTTTATACCAATTCGATGATCGCCATCTCAGCTGCGTCGCCGCGGCGCGGACCGATCTTGTAGATACGTGTGTAGCCGCCGTTTCTCTCGGCATACTTGGGAGCTATCTCGTCGAACAGCTTCTTCGCAACGTCCTCTTTGGTGATGTATGAGAATACCTGACGCTTGGTGTGAAGGGTGTTCGCCTTACCCAAGGTGATCATCTTCTCCGCCTCCGCGCGAACTTCCTTAGCGCGGGTCACGGTAGTTTCGATTTTTCCGTTTTCCAGCAGAAAAGTAACCATACCTCTGAGCATAGCCTTTCTGTGGTCGCTGGGTCTGCCCAGCTTTCTTGAACCTGGCATTTTATTTTCTCCTTTCGGCAGAATTTGATTTAATACTTATCCCGCTTAGAGTTTCCTATAAAAATACAGGTAACTGTGCGGAAATTGGCACACTTATCTCAAAAATCTAAAGCGGGATTAGTATAAGTGCACCGCATAACACGCCGGCTGATGTTCGGACAGGATATCCGCCCGCCTTTCATCCGCGTTCTGTGCGCCGCTGAATTTTATGCGTTTTCCTCGGAGTTCATCAGGTCGCAGCCCAAGGACTGGAGCTTCGCCTTTACCTCGTCGAAGGACTTCTTTCCGAGGTTTCTGACCTTCATCATATCCTCGGGCGACTTGTTCACAAGATCCTCGACGGTGTTGATCCCCGCTCTCTTCAAGCAGTTGAAGGAACGCACCGACAGCTCCAGCTCCTCGATAGTCATCTCGAGGACCTTGTCCTTGCGGCTTTCTTCCTTCGTTTCCATCAGCTCCTGCGGATTCATCTCGTCTGAAAGCTCCGCAAACAGCTGCAAACGCTCGATGAGGATCTTCGCCGCATAGGAAACAGCTTCCTTCGCGGAGATCGTGCCGTCCGTCCAGATCTCGATTATGAGCTTCTCATAATCCGTTCTCTGTCCGACACGCGTGTTTTCCACGGTATAGTTGCACTTGAGTACAGGGGTGTATATACTGTCGATCGGGATAACTCCGATAACGGGCTGGAGCTGATTCTTGTTCTGCTCCGCCGCGACATAGCCTCTGCCTCTGTCGAGCGTGATGTCCATAAACAGCTTGGCGCCCGCGCTGAGCGTCGCGATGTGCATTCCGGGATCGAGGATCTCGACCTCTGAATCCGTCTTGATATCGCCCGCGGTAACTTCGCCTTCGCCCTCCGCCTCGATGTAGATCGTCTTGGGAGCTTCGCCGTACATCTTTGCTCTGAGTCCTTTGATGTTGAGGATTATTTCCGTAACGTCCTCTTTAACGCCGGGGACTGTCGAAAACTCGTGCTGAACGCCGTCGATCTTAACGGACGTAGCAGCAACACCCGGCAGTGATGAGAGTAAAACCCTTCTCAGGCTGTTGCCCAAAGTGTTTCCATATCCGCTCTGAAGTGGTTCCAGAACGAACATTCCGTAAGTGCCGTCCGACCTTAACTTGAAGGTCTCGATGTTAAGCTTCTCAATTTTTTCAAGCATTTGGTATCCTCCCACCGGTTTCCGTCGGCAGATCCTGCGCGGATCTGCTTCCAAAGCCCGCCTGCCGCGTTTTGCCGCAGCTGACGCGCTTCATGATTAATTATCCTGTGCATCGGATCCGCATAGCGGATCCAGCCGTATTCGTTGTTAATTTTAAATCATACTCCAAGCGTTCTAACTTAAAGTATTGACACAAATTCCGCTGTGCAAACACAAACGGCGAGCATGAATTAAAAATAACTGCACTAAATATCTGTATGCACCAAAGCAATTCCTTATTACATAAGAATACTTCCGCGTCTGTCGAAAACGTTCGTTCCAACACCGCGTCACGATCCCTATGAATTGCCGCCGGCAATTATTTAGAATACAGCTCGATAATTAAGTGCTCTGCGATCTCAAAATCGAGATCCTCGCGCTGAAACTGGCGTGTTACCTTAGCGGACTGCTTCTCCTTGTCGACCTCAAGCCACATAGGAGTAAGTCTGCCGCCTGCAACCTCTGCGATCTGCTCAAACTTCTTGCTCTTCTTGCTCTTTTCACGAAGAGAGATCACGTCGCCGACCTTAACTCTGTAAGAGGGAATATCAACTCTCTTACCGTTCACACAGAAATGACCGTGAGTTACAAGCTGACGCGCCTCGCGGCGTGTGGTTGCCATGCCCATTCTGAAAACGATATTGTCCAGACGGGATTCGAGCAGCTTGATGAGGTTCTCACCGGCGATACCCTCTTCCTTCGTAGCCAGCTCATAATAGTGATAGAACTGCTTCTCGAGAACGCCGTAAACGAACTTCAGCTTCTGCTTTTCTTTAAGCTGCATGCCGTATTCGGAAACCTTCTTGCGGCGTGCGCCGTCCTTCTGGAATCTCTTGGACTTCTTATTCTCGGAATAACCGAGCACTGCCGGACTGATGTCCAGGCTTCTGCATTTCTTCAAAATAGGATCGCGATTTACTGCCATTGTAATTTTCCTCCGTTAATCTAAATCGTATTGGTTCTTGAACCAACTTCAAGCAAACGTTGCGCTTGAATTTTAAATCTTGCTTTGAATTCTCACTATCAAGTACTCCCGATCAAACTCTTCTTCTCTTGGGAGGTCTGCATCCGTTGTGCGGGATAGGAGTAACGTCCTTGATGAGCTTAACCTCAAGACCTGCAGCCTGGAGCGCGCGGATAGCCGCCTCACGACCCTGACCCGGACCCTTTACGAAAACCTCAACGGTCTTAAGACCGTGCTCCATAGCCGCCTTTGCAGCAACATCAGCCGCAGTCTGAGCAGCAAACGGAGTGGACTTTCTCGAACCTCTGAAACCAAGTCCTCCTGCGGATGCCCACGAAAGAGCGTTGCCCTGAAGGTCGGTGATGGTTACGATGGTGTTATTGAACGACGACTGAATGTGAGCCGCGCCGTTCTCAATGTTCTTGCGCTCACGGCGTCTGCGAACAACCTGTTTCTTAGCCTGTGCCATTTTAGTAAATTACCCCTTTCTGTAGATTACTTCTTCTTATTTGCAATGGTCTTCTTGGGGCCCTTGCGGGTTCTGGCATTGGTCTTAGTGCGCTGACCGCGAACAGGGAGACCCTTGCGGTGACGCATACCGCGATAGCAGTTGATCTCCACCAGACGCTTGATGTTGAGAGCTACCATTCTTCTCAGATCGCCCTCTACGACATAGCCGTCCTTGTCGATAACTTCACGGATCTTCGCTTCTTCCTCATCGGTGAGGTCCTTAACGCGAGTGTCGGGATTTACTCCCGCCTTTGCCAGGATATCATTTGCGGATTTTCTGCCTATGCCGTAAACGTAGGTCAAGCCGATCTCAACGCGCTTTTCCTTGGGCAGATCCACACCGGCGATTCTTGCCATTATCTTATTCCTCCTATTTCGATTAGCAGCTTCCGCACCTGATCACGGCGACTGCTGCTTCGCTTCGCTCAGCAACAGCCGCTATTGCGGAAGCTGCCTTGCAGCCATAATTTACATGTGATCAACCCTGTCTCTGCTTGTGCTTGGGTTCAACACAAATTACCATAACTTTTCCCTTGCGCTTGATAACCTTACATTTATCGCACATGGGTTTTACCGAAGGTCTGACTTTCACTGTAATAACCCCCTTATCTAAATTTGGCAGTTTCCGCACCGTCGAAACGCTTTGCGTTTCGACTATCAAGCGGCGACTGCTTTCGCTTCGCTTCAGCAGCCCCCGCTATTGCGGAAAACTGCCGTGTATCTTGAATTTGCTGCTTTTGCTCCGCTTCAGCATCATCTGCTGTTGCGGAAAGCTGCTTTGCCGCTGACAGATTTCACTTGGCTCGCCAGGTGATCCTGCCCTTAGTAAGGTCGTAGGGTGACATCTCAACAGTCACCTTGTCGCCCGGCAGAATACGGATGTAGTTCATCCGCAGCTTGCCGCTGATGTGCGCCAGGATCTGATGACCGTTGGACAGCTCCACCTTGAATTGTGCGTTGGGGAGTGCCTCAAGAATTGTTCCTTCTACTTCCAATACATCTTCCTTAGACAAGCTATTCACTCTCCTGTAAAGTGTTGTTGGCGAACGCCCTGAGCGTCTGCCGCAGCTTTTTGTCCGTCAGCCCCTCAAGCTCTATTGTGCCGAGAGTCTTGCGGACGTGCTTGATATTTTTCTTTTTCGGGGAATCGAGCTTGCGCTCTTTACCGTCGGCGACGAAAACAAATCCGCCGTCAGCTCCCGTCACGACCATCGGTCTCCCGCTGTCGTGCCCCGCGGAGCTTATAACCACTGTTCCGATCTTGATACTCATCAGTGACTCTCCAGCGTAAGGATCATAGGCTCGCCGTTTGTAATGGCGACCGTGTGCTCGAAGTGGCAGGACAGACTTCCGTCCGTTGTGACCACCGTCCACTTGTCACCGAGAATTTTTACATTCGGAAAATGGGAATTTACCATCGGCTCGATAGCGATCGTCATACCCGGCATAAGTCTCGGCCCGCGTCCCGCTTTTCCCTCGTTGGGAACCTCGGGATCCTCGTGCATTTCGCGTCCTACGCCATGACCGATAAACTTCTCGGCGCAGGCATATCCGCCGCTCTCCACGTGAGTTTGGATCGCGTGAGATATATCGCCTATGCGGTTTCCCGCAACAGCCTGCTCGATGCCCTTATAAAGCGCTTCCTCTGTATATTTCATCAGCCTCTTCGCCTCGTCGGACACCTCTCCGATCATAAACGTCTTGGTATTGTCGCCCATAAAGCCGTCAAGCTCCGCTACGATATCGCAGGACAGAATATCTCCATCGCGAAGTATGCGCTTCTTTGATGGTATACCGTGTATCAGCTCCTCGTTGACCGAGAAGCAGTTGTGCCCGGGAAAACCGCCGTAGCCCTTGCAGGGTGAGTGACCGCCCTTGGACACGATGTAGTCGTTGACGATCTTGTCAAGCTCCCACGTCGAGATCCCTGCGACCGCGTGCTTTCCCGCAAGCGCCAGAGCCTGCGCCGCAAGCTCTCCCGCTTTCATCATAGCCTTAAGCTCTGTAGGATTCTTAATTTGGATCATATGCTTGATCTCTTTCTAAAGGGTCTCAAAAATCAACCCTTGATTGCCGCCAGCGTCAGACGCGAGGTCTCTTCGATCCCGTTCTGACCCGATACGGTCACCAGCTTGCCCTTGGACTGATAAAAGTCCTTGAGCGGAGCTGTTTTTTCATGATAAGTCGCCAGACGCGCCAGAACCGTCTCGGGCTTGTCGTCAGCTCTCTGAACGACCTTTGCTCCGCAAGCGTCGCATACGCCCTCGACCTTTGTCGGCTTGAATTCGATGTGATAGGAGTTTCCGCAGCCCTCGCAGACACGTCTGCCGGACATTCTCTTGGTGATGGCTTCGTCGGGAACGTCGATCTCGATGACCTTGTCGATCCGAACGCCCATCTTCTCAAGCGCCTCAGCCTGCGGTACGGTTCTCGGGAATCCGTCAAGGATAAACCCGTTCTTCGCGTCGTCCATAGCGATCCTGTCCTTCAGAATTCCGATAACGACTTCATCCGGAACCAGATCACCTCTGTCCATATACTCCTTAGCCGCAAGACCCGCCGCCGTGCCGTTTTTAACAGCCTCGCGCAGCATATTTCCCGTCGATATCGCGGGGATATTCAGTTCCTTGCAGACTACCTCTGCCTGTGTGCCTTTGCCGGCGCCCGGAGCGCCCAGAAAAATCATATTCATAGCAATCTCCTGATTTCAATTGGCAGCTTCTTAATATGCAGCTTCCACACCTGCAAGACGCTTTGCGTCTTGCCTATCACGCGAACGCCGCCTCCGCTTCGCTGCAGCAGCGCCCGCTATTGCGGAAGCTGCCGGGTTTAGTCCAAAAATCCCGGGTGATGACGCATTACGATCTGGCTCTCGAGAGAACGAACCGTTTCCAGAGCAACTCCGACGATGATCAGCAGCGATGTGCCGCCCAGCGAAATGCTCGAGAACTGCGGATTGATCCATGAGAGTATGATCGGGAATATCGCGATAATACCAAGGAACATCGCGCCGATCAATGTGATCTTGTTAAGCGAATTGTATATGAAATCGGACGTCGGCTTTCCGGGACGATAGCCCGGGATAGCGCCGTTGTTCTTTTTCAGATTGTTCGCGATCTCTATGGGATTGTAGGTTATCGCCACATAGAAGTAGTTGAACGCGAGTATCAACAGGAAGTAGATCACCGCGTAAATGGGCGACTGCTGTGAGAAGAATCTCACAAAACCATGCCAGAAGCCCTCGCCCTTGCCGTCCACTCCGAAGAAGTAGCAGATAGTCTGCGGCAGACTCATCAGCGACATTGCGAAGATGATCGGCATTACGCCCGACATAGCGACCTTGATTGGAATGTGTGAGGACTGTCCGCCGTACATTTTCCGTCCGACAACGCGTTTCGCGTACTGAACCGGGATCCTTCTCTCCGCGTTCGTCATAAAGATGACAAACCATACCATCGCAATAAATATCACTACAACCAGAGCCACAAACATAATGTTCTTCGCGTCCTGGCGGCAGAGCGCTATAAATGTTCCGATAGAATCGGGCAGTCTTGCGACGATACCCGCAAACAGTATCATAGAGATACCGTTTCCGATACCTTTTTCGTTGATACGGTCTCCCAGCCAGATGATCACCGACGCGCCCGCGACAAAGCAGGCAACAATGGTGATCGCCGAGAGAATGACCGAGAACTTATCGCTCGTAGTATCAAATACGTCGCCGTATTTTAAGATCGGCTTGTGGCTCGAGCCATCATTAATGCCGTTTCTCAGCGTAAGGTAGAACGCCGTTGCCTGGAAAACAGCAATGCCCAGTGACGTTATTTTTGTGATGGTGTTCAGCTTCTTCCTGCCTTCCTCGCCTTCCTTGGAAAGCCTTTCAAGCGGCGGTATCGCCACCGTCAGAAGCTGAATAATGATCGACGCGTTGATGTACGGCGTGATGGACATCGCAAGCAATGTACCCTTTCCAAGCGCACCGCCCGTCATAACGTCGAGGTAATTAAGCAGCGACGCACCCGAGGTTATACTCGAGATCGCGCTGTTGTCGAGAAACGGAACAAATATCGAAGAACCGAGGCGGAACAGAACGAGAATAAACAGCGTGTACAAAATCTTTTTGCGCAGCTGAGTGTCGACCCATGCGTTGCGAAAGACTGTCAGCATTCCGTTCATTAAACCACCTCAGCCTTTCCGCCTGCCTTCTCGATCTTCTCCTGAGCAGACGCAGTGAACTTAACAGCCTTAACGTTCAGGCTCTTGGTAAGCTCGCCGTTGCCGAGGATCTTGATACCGTCGCAAGCGTCCTTGATAGCGCCGCTCGCGATAAGAGTTTCAGCGTTGACCTCGTCGCCGCTGTTGAATCTCTTCTCAAGCTCGGATACGTTTACAGTAGCGTATTCCTTAGCGAAGATGTTGTTGAATCCTCTCTTCGGCATACGTCTCTGAAGCGGCATCTGACCGCCCTCAAAGCCCGGTCTGATAGAGCCGCCCGAACGAGCCTTCTGACCCTTGTGACCCTTGCCTGCGGTCTTGCCCTGACCGGAACCGTGTCCGCGGCCAATGCGCTTAACGTCCTTTACGGAACCCGCAGCGGGCTGTAATTCGTGAAGCTTCATTTGCTTTGCACCCCCAATTTTCAATTGACAATGTTTGTTGAGAGCGGACAATTTTGACGTGCCACACTGGCAAATCAGAATTATCATTTCAACCGACATATCAATTGCTAGTTTAAGTTAAACCTCCTCAACCTTTACAAGGTGAGCGATGGTCTTGATCTTGCCTTTAGTTGCCGCGTTATCCGGCTGAGTAGTCTCAGAGTTCACCTTGCGCAGTCCGAGGGAGTACGCTGTGGCGATCTGATTCTTCTTGCAGCTGTTCAGAGAACGCACAAGTGTAATTTTCAATGCCATAATTCTTCTCCTTATCTTATACCGATCTACATTAATTACAAACAGATCATCGGCTGACATACCACTCTTAGGAAGAGTGGGGAGAGTATGCGGGGGGGACGCCCCCCACCCCGCCCCAAACGGAGCGGCGTGGGGGGGCCGGGTGTTTGGGGTGGGGTTGCCAAAATCAGTATTAGACAGCGCTGAAATATTTTAAATTACTTCAAAATATCGCGCCATCACTGCGTAACTTAGAGTTCCTTAACGCTCTTGCCTCTGAGTGCCGCAACCTCCTCGGCGGTTCTCAGAGATGTAAGCCCCGCCATAGTCGCGCGAACAACGTTGCACGGATTGTTGGAGCGCAGAGACTTTGTAC
>JAIEDJ010000109.1 GCA_029068025.1 Oscillospiraceae bacterium
ACACCGAGCAGACGGGGTGGATAACTCCCGAGCTGCTGCTGAAAAACAACGGCTACAATATCGCGGATGCGACGTTTTACTCAACCGCTAAAAACAAGCAGCAAATCGCCGATTATATTTCCGATCCGTCGAATTATTACTCGGTCTATTATTATTGAAAGCGTTCTCCGCTGCGTTCACGGTGCTCTGTGACGCTGAATTTATAAAATGTTGACCTTGGTTTAAAATACCTTTATTTAAATGAAAAGGAACAGAGATAATTATGATCAGAAAACTGACTCCCGATGAGACCTCGTATTTCTGCGAACAGCTGGCGCTTATGCTGGGCGCGGGTATGCAGCTCGGCGACGGGCTGGAGATACTGTGCGAGGATATCGATGATAAAAGGATAATGGCGGTGTGCAGAGCTTTGCTTGACCGTCTGAACGACGGAAACACACTTGCCGAGGCGATGGAATCAAGCGGAGTGTTCCCGGAATATTCCATCAGGATGGCGAGGATCGGCGAAATGACCGGTCAGCTCGAAAAGGTGCTGAACGGACTTTCGGAATACTACGCCGACCGCGCGGAGCTGCGCAGAACGGTGCGCTCGGCGGTGCTTCACCCTATGATGCTGCTTATCATGATGACTGTGGTCATCATTGTGCTGGTGACGCTGGTTCTGCCGATGTTCGGCGATATTTTCCAGCAGTTTGACAGCTCGGTGACGGCTGCCGTTCAGCAGTCGGTCGACACGGCTTACACTGTCGGCACAGTGATACTGATAGTGCTGCCTGTCGTTATCATTATCTCGGCGGCGGTGGCGCTGCTGTCGTATATCCCCGCGTTCCGGCGCGGGCTGCAAAGCTTTCTGGCGGCGTTTCCGCTGACACGGAGAATGTCGCGCAGATTTTCGCTTGCGAAGATCTCCGGCGCTATGAGCATGATGGTGGCGGCGGGTATAGCTCCCGATGAGATGTTGGACTACGCGGCTTCTCTGGTGGATGACAAAAAGCTCGCCGATACGCTGCGCAAATGCCGCGAGCGTGTGCTGTCGGGAGAATATTTCGCGGATGTTATCTCGACAAGCGGCATTTTCCCAGCAATGCACGCGCGTTCCCTTAAGATCGCGTACAGCTCGGGATCGTTTGAGCAGGCGTGGAAGAAGCTCTCGGAGCGCTGCAATGATTCAGCTATGGAAACGGCGGCGGGGCTGGTGTCCTTTATCGAGCCTGCTATCGTTATCGTATTGACTACGGTGATCGGCGCTATTCTGCTGTCGGTGATGATACCGCTGATGAACATTATGTCGGTAATGGGGTAATGAGATGAAAAGGTTTTCACTGAAAAA
The DNA here is from genome assembly GCA_029068025.1 of Oscillospiraceae bacterium. Classification (GTDB taxonomy): domain Bacteria; phylum Bacillota; class Clostridia; order Oscillospirales; family Ruminococcaceae; genus CAG-115. Next base: position 1,331 of record JAIEDJ010000109.1, read on the forward strand.
CGCCTTGGCGTACATACTTCCGTGTGTGCTGTTCGCCGCAATAATCACATGGCTGGTGATATCGCTCTCCAACACGTCGGAGTCGGCGGGGAGACAGGAACGCGCTGCGGTGAAGAGCACTCTCGAAAACGGGATCACCATGTGCTACGCGATAGAGGGAGCATATCCGCCGTCGCTGGAGTATCTGAGCGAGAACTACGGCGTGACCTATGATACCGCGAAGTATATAGTATATTATGACCGGTTTGCAGACAACGTTCGTCCAACGGTGAGGGTGATCATCAGGAACGGAGGTGCGGCGTGAAGAACTATAAAAGCAAGGATCTGAGCGATACTATCGGAACTATAGGCAGTATGCTGCTGTTTTTGCTGTTCGCCGGGTGTATGCTGATGATGATCGCCGCGGCGGCGGGTACATACAGCCGTATCAGCACGAATTTCGACAAAACGTTCGGGACTACCGCGTCGCTGAGGTATGTTTCCAACAAGATAAAAGCCGCGGAGAGCGCGGAGATCATTGAAAACGGAAGCGGACTTGTATTGAAAAACGGCGGGGCGGTGAACGTTATATATTTTAAGGACGGCGGACTGTATGAAAAGACCGTCGCTTCCGAGGAGGACGCGTTTCCCGGCGGCGGAGACAGGATATTTGAGCTTTCGGAGCTGAAGGTCTTCGAGAACGGCGGAACATATAAGATCACAACGGCTTTCGGTTCAGACCGAAGCAGTACATTTGTCAGAAGAAGGTGATCACCTTGAAAAACGAACATAGCCGCAGACCGATGAATTTGTTTTTTATCGAGATCATTATTGCGCTGCTTTTTTTCAGCATTTCGGGCGCGGTCATTATGAAGGTGTTTGCCGCGGCGGACAGCAAGACGCGAAAAAGCGCTTTGCTGGAGGAGGTCGTTATCACGGCGCAGTCCATAGCGGAGCTTTATTCATGTGACGGCGACGCGGACGCTGCTGTTCGTGAGTCCGTCGGGAATGTCGGGTATGACGATCTGTCGGCGGTAACGCTTAAGGACGGCAGAGTTGTGCTGAGTGTTTCGGAACGGCGCGAGCCCTCGGAAGCGGGGGAACTGCGCAGACTTTCGATAGTGTTTACATTGGACGGAAGCGAGATCTACTCGCTGGACTGCGCGGCGTACGTTTCGGGAGGTGGCTCCGATGAATAAAAAGAGCGGTTTCCGCGGCTCGGGAATGGGCGTTGGATATGTGTCTGTCATGGTCATCTTTGTGACGGTTTGTCTGACGCTGTTTGCGGTGCTGAGCCTTCACGCGGCAGGCTCCGACGACGCGTTCAACGAGCGCAGCGGCGAATATCTGCGGCAATATTACGCGGCGGACGCAAAGGCGCTGGAGGTATTGGCGCAGCTTGACAGCTCGGCTCATGCGGCGGCGGAGGACGGATTCTTTCAGGAGTCGTTTGAGCTGTCGGCTCAGGAGCTTGGAGCTTCCGTAACTCCCGTAAGGGGCGGCAGCAAGGCGAGGTATACCGTGAGGATCAACGACAGGCAGGAACTGCTGTGCGAGGTCGTTTTCATGGAAAGCGGCGAATTTGAAAAAACACGCTGGCAGAGCGTTTCGGTGAACTCGGATGACGATTCGCACTTGAATGTATGGGACGGGAACGGATTTTAAATACTGATCTTGATGTGAGTGCCCTGTGTTGCTTTTGGCACGTGGTA
>JAIEDJ010000110.1 GCA_029068025.1 Oscillospiraceae bacterium
AAGCCACAAAATTACCTCTTTCCAAATTGAAAATTATTTTTTGTTTTCCCCGCCGCAGGCGGGGAAAACAAAAAATAATTAATGAATATACAGTCGACTGCCGCTTTTCAGGCATTCGCCGCGTTTCTGATCTTAATTATCGTTTTTTCAAGCGCGTCCAGCGTGTCGCGCTTGTTATCTTCAATATCGTCTCCGATATTCTCGGAGAGCTTTTTCAGCAGGGATTCCGCGTGGTCTGCCGCCATAGATATCTCGCGGAACCTTGCGGCGTTTCCGAGGGCTTCCTCCAGCTCAAGCAGACGCTGGCTGCCTTTCTTTATGAAGCTGTTAACAGCCTGGCGTGAAATGCCGCCCATCTCCTCGGCGATCTCGCCGAGCGACAGATCGGAATTGTATCTCAGATCCAGCGCCTCGCGCTGGCTTTTCGGCAGAATATCGCCGTAGATGTCCAGCAGAAGTACAATATTCTCGTCCATTATTACGCCTTTCCCCAAAGTGTAATGTAAAAATCCATTACACCCACTTGATTTATTATAACAGATATTCCCCCTTTTGTCAAGGGGGAATTTAAAATATTTTTGTTTTTGTTGAAACACTCATCTTTTATGCGTTATTGAACGACGGGAGCGCGGCTGTGCTTACCCAATATTGAAATCGATGAGTTCCAGTGTTTTCTTATCAAATTGTACCCGGACATACCCGACCTCCATTGAAATGAAACAGCTGAGATCATAGCAGTAATCGGTTTCATAGAAAGCTCTTTCGCTTTCCGGACGCCATTCGGGTATCTCTTCTTTGATCTTTTTCAGAAAGCGTTTTTGCATATCATACCACAATTCGTCCCTTGCCTTCACTTCGGCGGCAGTGTGGAACGGGGAGCCCGTGTGTCTCAGATAAAGTTCCCCGTCTTCTTCGATATATTCGGTCTTCCATTCGTTGCCGTAATCCCAATCACTGCTCAAAGAAGCATGCTCTTCCGTGAAGATCTCTTTCATATCGCGGTATTGAGTCACGGAGCTCAGGAAGTTGAATTCGTCATCATACTCAAGAAGTACGGCACAGTTAAAGTATAGATTATCGGGCTCAAGCATTATACCATCTATCGTAAACAGCCGCGGTTCACCCAGGATCCCCGAAAAATCGAGTTTTGTGCTGACGTTGGGATAGCCGCTGAGCCTTGACGCATTTTTCGCAAACTGTTCGTTTACATATGGAAGGAAGTCTTCGCCGTTATAAAACAGATCGGAATATTTCTCGATCTTTTTGCCCGAAAACAGATCGTAGTTGAGGGTCTCGGCTTCGAGATATGAAAGATCATCTATTGAATAGTCCAGTGTATATCCCAGTGTGATAGACAGATAACCGTTGCGGAAGACAGCGTAGAAAGATATATCGTCGATACATTCCCCGTAAATGTGCTGGTTATGGCTGCGGAACTCTATTTCGTCCTGCGGAAGCTTACAGCCTTGCAGGCGCAGTCTGTCCATGGCGGCGCGGATATCGTTGTTTATTCGTTCTAGGAGTTCTGTGTTTTTCAGCAGATCTTTTCTGAATTCAAAATATTTGTCACCCTTTATAAGCGGACTTGATTTGTATCTGGGAATATCGCTCATAGTGATTTGGAACTGTGAACATTTGTCGGACGGCTTGAAGTCTGCGGGTCTGGGTTCTCCCGTGCCGACGGCTTCATACGGCAGATATTTTTCGGGGACTTCCATGCCGTTTACGGGGAGATAGCCGCTTTCGAGGACGTAGGTCTGCCCCTCGTTGGAAAGCGCTCTCTCGACGAATTTTTTCGCGCTTTCGGGCGACTTGTCGGTGTAAATCAGATATGTACAACTAAGAAGCGGGTAGCTCTCGTCCGCCATGGTCGCTTTGGAGGGCACAACGCCGTCAACGGCGATGAATTTCACCTTGTTGGCGTTGGCGTACATCTGCGCGGCATAGGAATACACCGAATAGCCGATAGCGCCCGCGGAATTGTCGTATACGGCTACCGCGTCCATAAGACCGCCCATTCCGATAGCGGTGAACTCTTTTTGCGGCTCGAGCAGGGGAGTGTCGCCCATGAATACGGTCATGTAGTTCTGGCTGCCCGAGTCGGTGTTGCGCTGGTATGGCAGTATCGGCTCATTGTTTCCGCCGACCTGCGACCAATTGGTGATCTCGCCGCTGTAGATCTTGCGGAGCTGATCGCTGGTCAGTGAATCAACGGGATTGTTCGCGTTTACGACGAACACGAAGCCCTCACGCGCTACCGGCTCCATAAAGAGTTTTACGCCCGCGTCATCGGCAGCTTTCCGCTGGTCTTCGGATATCGGCACGGAGAAGATCAGATCTACCTCGCCGCTGATCAGCCGCTTGAAGGAATCGTGAGTGGTGGTGTGGGATACCATTTCCTTTGCCTCCGTGTATGAGATCCCAAGGAATCCGCTTCGCAGACCGATCTCAAGCGGTATCGCGGAGGTGGAGCCGTCCATGCGGGGGAGGGGATCGCCGGATGGAACGGGCGTGGAGGTGTTTGATGTGTCGGAGCTGTCGTTGTCGGTTGAGATGTCGGAAGAGCCGCTGTCTGTTTGAGAAGTATTTGTGACCGATGATCCGTTTGGATCGCTGCTTTCGTGTGTGCTTTCCGAATTTGTGCAGGCGCACAGCAGCAGAACCAATGCACTTAAAAGCGCAGTCAGCTTTAAATGCTTTTTCATTGTATTTCTCCCTTTGTTTTTGTTGTATTGTTGATCAATTTTGCGTAGTCAGGTAGCGTTTGTTGATCTTTTCTTCGGGGACTGACAGAGCGGTCAGGAAGTATTGATGTTCTCCAGGGAAGGCGAATACGGTGACGTTATCGTATCCGGCGTATTCAAGCCATTCCGAAGGTAGAAGATCGGTGATCTCGTCTTTATTGTCAGCGTCAGTGATATATTGCTGCCAGTCTTTCCCGATCAGCTTTTCCATCGTGATAAGCTCCAGCGTATCCTTGTCAAAATTCGCGTGCGGGGCTGATCCCACATCAACTGTGAATTGACCGACAGAATAGTAATTTTTATGTTCATATAATGTTACGGTGCCTTTTGACCGCCACTCGGGATCGTATTTCCTGAGCGCTGCCCATGCGCGTTTTTGCAAACCGTACCAAAAATCGTCCTTTGCCTTCACCTCGGCGGCGGTGTGGAACAAAGAGCCTGTATATCTCAAATAAATGTCGCCGTCTTCCTCGGTAAGCTCGGTTTTCCATTCGTTGTTGTAAGATACTTCACTGATTGTTTTGGCAAGGTCGTCTGTTACTAAGGATCTCATATCGCGGTACAGCGTTGCGGGACTGAGGAAGTTGAATCTGTCTTCATAACGCAGCAGCGGAGCGCAATC
>JAIEDJ010000011.1 GCA_029068025.1 Oscillospiraceae bacterium
TGCCTTTGTCGCCGCCTTTCAGCGCGGCTGCCGTTTGTTCATTTACATAATCCTCGGCGATTTTTTCAAGCTGTTTTCGCTCGTCCGCCGACAAGTCGTTCGCGGCAAGAATATATTTGCTGTCGGACTGCACGGTGTATTCGCGCGATGTCTCTGTTATTTCATATTCCTCGCGGAGCTTTTCGAGCGCATTGTCCGCAATCTTCACCGTAACCTTATCGCCGTTTTTGAAATAATCAAGCGGGTAATATTCACCGTTTGTCCGTTCAAGCGGTGTGCCGGACTTGTCAAGAACTTCAAAAAACCTTATTCCATTCAAATTGCTCACTGTGCCTTCGTATTCAACCGACACTTTACACTCCGGTGACGCGCCCACTGTTTCAAATTTGACATTCGCGAAAATATCAAGCTTTTCTTTTTCTTTAAGCCCTGCAACAGAAAATGTAAGCTCGGGATTTTTTACGGTGATCTTCGCGTTTTTCATCATCTGTTCGCTGTAATTCACCTTTACCTTGATCGTATCCCCGTTGGAGAGCTTGCCGTTGTTTTCGATAGTCGCGGCTCCAAAATCATCGGCGATGGTATAAGCAGTGAATTCATCGTTGCTTTTGATCAAAGGCAGCATTGCATCGCTGTCAATGTTCACTCTAGCCGTTCCCGAGCCGTTAAAGCCCTCAAATCTCACACTAACATAATCCTTGAGGTCAATCGTAACAGAGCTTCCGGAACAGCCGCTGAGTGCGCACACACACATTAAAAGCATAACCGTCAACGCCGTAACAAACAATTTTCTCTTCATAGTCTTCTCCTTTTTGTATCTTGATAATTTTGTGTTTTACAATTGCAATATACAACTTTAAAGTGATCGTGTCAAGGGAAATTCTCCTTTTCTAAAGTTTCCTTTACGGGACGAATTTTCACAGAAATATCACTGCTCTTTCGCCGTATTATCTCTATGATGATAACATTATATCATAATAAATATAATATGTCAAGTGTATAAGTGTAATTAATTATCTTAATATTGATTATAATATTTTTAAAAAGGAGAGATTCAATTTATGAATGTTGCACAAAGACTTGTATTTTTCCGCGAAAAAAAAGGGATCACGACCAACAAGCTGGCAAACCTCGCAGGGATATCGCAAAGCCATTTGCGCGAGATAGAAATGGGCAAGCGCAGTCCGACTGTCGAAACATTGTCCTATTTCTGTGACGCATTAGGGATAGGGCTAGGCGAGTTTTTCGCCGATAACGACAGCGGGATAAGTCCGTTTCTTGCAAGCGCCCTGAAAAAGCTCAGCGAGGAAGAACAAGAAGGACTTGCGCATTTTATCAATACGCTGCACAAACAATAAAGCCCGGTTTGAAGCCGGGCTTTCAGTCTGTAGAAAAAGTTCTTTTTTCGGGATTCCAAAGGGCGAAGCCCTTTGGCGGGGTGCGGGGCGGAGCCCTGCAATTCTCTCCCCCCTCTCCCCGAGAGGGGTTTTTATACAAGCTGAAAGCCCGGTTTGAAGCCGGGCTTTTATAATATTCCCTTGACAACATAGCTGAAAAATGTTATAATTACATTAAAAATTTAAGGAGGTGCGCTGATGGTCATCTGCGCTGCAAAAGCTCCATGCAGGGTTTGAGGACGCCGCATGGAGTATAATCGGAACGTAATGCGCTCCTGTCCTCGGACTTTGCATTCCGGTAAAAATAAACTTTACTAAGGAGCGAAGTCATTATGAAAAACAAAAGCATAAAAACTTACCTGTTGCTTTGGAGCACTCAGTCGCTTTCCGCACTGGGAAGCGGACTCACGGGATACTCTCTTGTGCTGTGGCTGTATGCGCAAAGCGGTTCAGCGCTGAAAACCGCGCTGCTGTCCGTATGCTCGTATGCGCCTTACGTGCTGATGAGCATTTTCGCCGGCGCTCTCAGCGACCGCTGGAACAAGAAGAAAACCATGCTGCTGTGCGATCTCGCGGCGGCATTGACTACGGTCGCCGTTCTCGCGTTTATCAAAACAGGAACCCTTGAGGTGTGGCACTTATATGTGATCAACGCGCTTAACGGACTGATGAACACCGTTCAGCAGCCCGCGGCGGAGGTCGCGGCAACAATGCTGATACCCGAGGAACAATACCAGCGGACGAGCGGCTTGCGGTCATTTTCACAGTCGCTGAATTCCATCTTAACACCCGTTATAGCGACGGCACTGTTCGCGTTTGCGGGAATAGAGACTGTTATCGCGGTGGATCTTGCGACCTTCGCGGCGGCGTTTCTGGCGCTTGGGCTGTTTATCCGTATCCCCGAGCCGAAACACGATGAATCTGTCAAAGAACCGCTGCTCACCTCGGCAGGCAAGGGGCTTGCGTGGCTCAGGCATAATCCGCTGATCTTAAATCTTATATTGTTTCTTGCCTGTATCAACCTTATCGCGTCTGCATATGACGCGGCGCTGCCCGCAATGATACTGTCAAAAAGCAATGAAACGGCGCTCGGTATCGTGAACACCTGCGTTGGGATCGCAACGCTTGTCGGAAGCGCGCTTGCGGCGCTTTTGCCCGCACCGAAGAACAGGGTCAGGGCGATCTGCGCGGCGCTGCTTATTTCAATGAGCACGGAAAATTTCTTTCTCGCGTTCGGAAACGGCACGTTGCTCTGGTCGGTCGGCGCTGTGCTGGGCTGGCTTTCTATTCCGTTTATGAACGCCAATATGGATGTTATATTCCGCAAAACCATTCCCGAGGATATGCAGGGGCGCGTCTATTCATGCCGCAACGCATTGCAATTCTTCACGATCCCGTTGGGATTCTTTGTCGGGGGAGTTCTTGTGGACGAGGTGTTCGAGCCTTTTATGGTCAACACGGACGGAAGCGGTATGCTGTCGGCGCTGTTCGGCATAGGAAAAGGCTCCGGAGCCGCGTTTATGTTCTTCTGCATCGGGATCGCGGGAGTTGCCGTATGTATCGCGTTTTGGCTGATCTTAAGGAAGTACCGTTGGAACGACAAATAAACGAGCTGCCGCCGAGTTTACATCTCGGCGGCAATTATTTATTGCTCCGCAAAGCTTTCTTTTTCGCGCTTCTTAACCCCGCGCCATACTATTATATAACATATGATATGCGTAATAAACGTGATCCCCCACGATATGGGATAAGAGATATACAGCGTTTCTATGGTATGATAGTCCGGGACCTGGAATATTGTCGCTATCCAGAGCAAACGCAGTCCGCACGCTCCCGCGAGTGACACCAGCATAGGCATTATCGAACGCCCCAGACCGCGAAGCATACCCACCATAACGTCCATGCAGCCGCACAGCGCGTATGTCGTGGAAATGACTGACATTCTGCGCATACCCGCGTCTATGACCTCCGGAGTCTTGGAGTAGATCCCCAGCAGCGGACGTCCGAGCAGAAACGCCGCCCAGCCCAACGCAAGACCCGTGACGATAACGCACGCCTGTGCACAGATCAGTATCTTCGGGATCCTGTTGTACTTTTTCGCGCCGACATGTTGTCCCGTGAACGAGATCGCCGCCTGATAGAACGTGTTCATCGCCATGTAGATGAATCCCTCAATGGACTGCGCCGCGGTATTCCCCGCGATCGTATTGTCACCGAACAGATTCACCGAGGACTGGATAACTACGTTTGAGAGCGAGAAGATCACTCCCTGAAAGCCTGCGGGAAGCCCTACTCTGATTATAGACAGAAGAACTGCCTTTTTTATGCCCAGCCGTCTGAAATCAAGGTGGATACTGCTCTGCTCCTTAATTAAGCACAGCATGGTAAGGATAGCCGAAATATACTGCGATATGATCGTTGCCAGCGCAACGCCCGCGGTGTCCATTCTGAGCGCGATAACAAACAACAGATTCAGCAGCACGTTGATAACTCCCGCCGTCAGCAGAAAGTACAACGGGCGCTTGGTATCGCCTACCGCTCTGAGTATTGCCGCGCCGAAGTTATATACCAATACAGCAGGCATTCCCAGAAAATATATTCTGAGATAGGTAGTAGCCAGCGGAAGCTGTGCCTCGGTAGCGTTCATAAGTATCAGCATCTGCGGTGATAATATAAAGCCGATTATCCCGATGACCACTCCGCATATCGCGGACAGCAGCACGGACGTGTGAACGATGTTTCGCATCTCCTGCCTTGAATTCGCGCCGTGAGCGCGCGCCGCCAGAACGTTCACGCCGACAGCCAGCCCGACGAACAGATTTGTGAACAGATTGATGAGCGATGACGTAGAGCCGACCGCGCCCATGGAGTTGTCTCCCGCGAACGCACCGAGCACGACAACGTCCGCCGCGTTGAAAAGCAGCTGGAGCACGCCCGAAGCCATCAGCGGAAACGAAAAAAGCAGCATTTTCTTAAGCACGGAGCCGCTGCACATATCCATTGAATATGACCTTGCCATTTTCAGATACACTTCCCCAATAAAAAAATATATTATAAAAGCATTATAAAAACAC
>JAIEDJ010000111.1 GCA_029068025.1 Oscillospiraceae bacterium
CAGGACGCTTGTGACGCTATTCTCGGCGGCAAGATCAAGGCGGGCGATGTTGTAGTTATCCGCTATGAAGGTCCGAAGGGCGGTCCCGGAATGCCGGAAATGCTCGCTCCCACGGCGGCTATTGTCGGAAAGGGGCTGGACGGCAGCGTTGCGCTGATCACCGACGGACGCTTCAGCGGCGCTTCGCGCGGCGCGGCTATCGGTCACGTTTCTCCCGAGGCAGCCGAGGGCGGACTTATCGCGTTTGTTGAGGACGGCGACAAGATCCATATCGATATCCCGAACCGTAAGGTAGAGCTGCTGGTCGATGACGTTGTTATTGCCGAGCGCCGCAAGAAGGGCATCAAGGCTCCGCGCGAGTTTGAGGGATATCTCAAGCGTTACGCAAAGCTGGTTACTTCATCCAATACCGGAGCGGTGTTTGAAGACTGACAGTACGGCTGACTGCCGATAAAAAACAGTTACTGTAAATGTGTCGGCTACGCCGATTTTAACTGCCGCCGCACTTTGTGAGAAAGCACTGTGCGGCGGCTATCATTTTGTATTGAATTTTTGTCGGGCTCTTGACAAAATTCAATGAAAATGCTATAATTTTTATAAAAAGCGGATTTGCCGCAAATGACTTTTTTGTAAATAAGGTGTGTGATAACTATAGCTGACAAGGAAAATCTCCATAAGGATCATCGGCAGCGTATGATGAAGAGATATATTGAAAGTGGTATAAATTGCTTTGAAAAACACGAGATCCTTGAGATACTTCTTTATAACATTTTTACACGCTGCAATACAAATGATATCAGTCACCGCCTGCTCAACGAGTTTAAGTCGATCAAGGGCGTGCTCAATGCCGTTGTGAGCGATCTTGCTTCTGTGAAAGGAGTAGGCGAGAACGCGGCGGCGCGTATTTGTTTTCTGGGAGACTTTTTTCGATACCTTGCTTTGGAGACTTCCGACAATATCGTTCTTGATTCGACGGAACGCGTCGTTGAATTCTGCAGGGGGATCGAGGAGCTTAACACTAAGGAATTCTTCATGATCCTTTTCCTGGATAAAAAGCAAACGCTTATCACAAAATACTTTGTCAAAGGTCAATTCAATTTTGTTACTCTCGGCAAAAGAGATATAGCGATCAAGGCTGTTTCTCCCGGCTGTGTGGGCGCTGTGGCTGTTCACAATCATTTTGAGGAATTTATAAGACCATCCTCCAATGATGTTTACGATACCAACAAGCTGAAAATTTTCTTAAGCGGGTTGAATGTTGATCTGTATGATCATCTGATACTTCACGATGGGTCTTATTACTCTATGAGAACGTGCCCTTCGTGCCGTGAGATATGGCTGTAAAAAACCTGCCGCGTACAAGTGTGCGCGGCAGATTTTTTTGTGTTATTGTGCGAGGCTTTTCTCGATTATTGTCAGAATAAGCTCCGTTACACGTTCCGCGTTTTCCTCGGGAACGTAATAGCTGAGACCGTTTGACGCGGATATTGTGAAATTGTATGCTCTGTTGTCTCTTGACTTTGAAAACAGAGAGAAAAGCTCCTTTTCCGCTTCGCCGCCGATGTCCTTGATCTTGACGCACACTCGCATGGACAAATGCCCGGTGGACATAGAAGTGGACATGGGATAATACCCGAGGTAAATGTTGAATGCTTCGGCATTTTCGTCATATTCTCTGAAGGATTCAACAAAGCTGATCGTGTCGGTGTACTTTTCGGAGATCGGGATATACTCGCTGTTGCCGTACTCGTTTGAAGTGATCTTCACATATCCCGCCCGCACGGCTGTGGCATCGTATTTTTCGCGCACCTCGTTTGAGAGGATCTCCGCAAGCTCGCCGGCGCGGCTGCCGGGGATGGATACTTCTCCGAATTTGTCGTGAATGACGGCATGGAGCGAGGAATTGCTTTCTTCTATAGTCTCACGGCAAGATATGCTTGAGAGCTTGGGATAATTGGGGAGGGAACGGACATTGTTGATAAGCTCGGCTTTGACGGTGTTGTCTCTGTAGTCAAGGAAGCGTTCGATACGCTTTCCGTTCGCGAGATCATAGGTCACTATAAAATAAGCTCCTTCGCGCAATTGGTCGGAATGTTTTTTCAGCGTGGTGTTGTGCAGTTTGATAAACTTTTCTATATCGGTCTGATCCTCAAGCAGTATTTTCTCTCTGAAATAGAGTTCATCTCCGTAATCATTCAGGATGATGCGTATGCTTTTGGTTTTTGACGGGGAAATATTGTAATACCGCGTGCCGAAAGCTCCGGTCTTATCAACGATGACAAGGAGCAGGATACTGCCCGCTGTTACGGCGAGACCGCGGATAAACGCCGCTTTGATATGAGCTTTCTTCGGTCTGCCTGCGGCGGTGAAGATAAGAAGGGCGATCCCGGCGGCAATGAACGAAATAAGGGCGGACAGCCACCAATTGTGATCGTAGTATGTGAAAAAACAGCACAGGCAGATCAGAGTGAACGCAACAACGCCGGAGAATACATAATAAAATCCTTTTACGGCGATGGGCTGCCCCGTGTTTTCGGGCTTGCGGTGCTTGAAGATGAAGTACGAGGCGGCGACAAGGACCGCGATGATCACAGTTAAAATTATACAGGTCGCCGGGTCGATCGTCAGGCTGTCATCAAAGACGCTGGCGTACAGCTTTTCCTCGGTATTGAAATACTTGTTGCTTATAAGGTCGAAGATGCCTTTTGCTTTAAAGAAAAATGTTCCGAGAGGTGGAATGTTTTTTACTGAAGCAATAGCGTTCCGGATGTCACCGGCACCCAATTGACACAACATAACAAATCCGCTTGCCGCGCAGCCTGTGATCATGAGAATTATTGAGCAGACCGCTGTATAGGTCACAGATGAGCGGACTCTTCCGCAGCATACCGTGACGATAACGGACAGCAAATACGCAAAGGTATATGAGAAAAGCAGTGTGAGATTCAGCTTCGCAAACGCTTGTATTACGACCCCGCTCTGATCGGTATTATTCATCAATAGGGATAATTTGTTATTCCAGTCATCGACGGATACCGACATGATCATGGAAAATATCGAGCAGGGAATAAGCGGTGCGACGTGCGAAATATATCCGGAGAGGAAATCCGCCCAGAATTTCCCGCGCAATGTGACGGGCAATCCGTAATAGGTGTCAATGCTCTCACCTTTTAAGCAGTAATCAAACGCGCTTACCGCTCCGAAAAGTGCTAATACAAGGACAGCCATCGCGCTGATCGCCGCAGTTCCATTTGTCAGTACGTCTAAGTTATAGGATACGGGGATCCCGTCTGAGATATATGACATATATCTGCTTTTCATGCTGATGAGCGTGTTGACAGAGAACAGCCCGAGACCGAATACGTTGAGCGTAAAGGTAACGATCAGAAATCTGATCTGATGACGCATTCTGTAGAGAAAGTATGTCATGAAAGAGCTTTTATTTGAGCTTGGAGTGGTCATATTTCAGCGCCTCCATTTCGTAGATAAATATATCTTCAAGTGACAGCGGAATAAGATCGCAGAAATTCGGATTTTTTGCTTTTATGATGTTCAGTGATTCGTCGGCATCGCCGCGTATGATTATGTTTGTAAGCCCGTTTTTCTGCTCGATGAGAAGAACGTTCAGCTCGGGGAGATCCTCTGCCGCAGGCGGCTTGTCAAACGAGCATTGGAGCTTGTGAACTATGCCCTTAAGAACGTCCAGCTCGCGGTTAAACACCAGCTTTCCGTCATGGACAAGCCCTACGGTATCGCAGAACTCCTCGATCTCGTTTAAGTTGTGCGAGGACAGCACAACCGTCATCTCGCTCTCGCACATCGCGTCGATTATCATTTTCTTTACCTCTATACGCATCGTGGGATCAAGTCCGTCAAACGCCTCATCAAGGAAGAGATAATCGGGCGAGGACGCTATACCGCATATTACCGCCGCCTGTCGCTTCATTCCCTTGGAGAATGTTGAGAGCCTTTTGTTCAGGGGAAGTCCCAATATTCCGTGCAGCCGCTCAAAGGTCTCGTCGGAAAATTTCGGGTAAAATATCTTGTAGAAGCGGCGCATTTCCTTGAGCGTCATATGATTGAACTGTGAGGTCTCATCGCTGATAAGCAGGATGCGCTGCTTTACCGCGATATTGTCGTATACGGGGCTGCCTTCAATGGTGATACTGCCCGAGTCGGCTTTGTATACGCCTGTCAGCAGGCGCAGCAGCGTGGATTTTCCCGCGCCGTTGGTTCCGAGCAGCCCGTATGCCGAGCCTTTCTTTATTTCCAGCGAAAAGTTGTCCAACGCCGTAAAGCCGTCAAACTTTTTGGTGATATTTTCAATCTTGATCATTGCTGCTGCCTCCTATAGCTCTGTGTGCGCGAATCGCTTTGATATACGCGCTGAGCGCCGCCTGTTCGTTTTCATTTCTGCTCTTGAAGCTGTAGCCTTCGCTGCTTATGATCCGGAACCGTTCGGAGCATCCTTCCTCAGCAATTTCAAGCGCCGCTTCCGCATAGGACAGGAATTCAGACGCAAGCAA
>JAIEDJ010000112.1 GCA_029068025.1 Oscillospiraceae bacterium
AGGCAACACCGCACAATTTTTGTTGAGCGGTTGCGTCAGCAAATTTTTCGACGGATTGCCGAAAACGACGAAGTAATACTGACATATTTCGAGGAGTTTTTGGCAAAAATGACGGAAAATTTGCAAGCAAACGCCGACAAAGCCCGAAGGGCGTTAATTGTGCGGTGTTGCCTAAAGCTTATCATAGTGCCGGGCTATGAGATAAAGAGAAAATAAACCGGCTGCAAAACAGTCTTTACAAGGAAAGGAAAAGTGTTATGAACCTTATTGAACTGCTGGATTTTAACGATATTGTGATCCAATGTCACGATGATCCGGACGCGGATGCTGTTGCTTCGGGTTTCGGAGTGTACAAATTTCTGCTTTCACACGGAAAAAGCCCGCGGCTCATTTATTCCGGAAAATCGGAGATCAAAAAACCAAATATGAGACTGATGATCGACAAGTTGAAAATTCCCGTTGAGTATGTGACTTCTCTTGATCACGAACCCGAGCTGCTTGTGACCGTTGACTGCTTTTACGGCGAAAGTAACGTGCAGAAATTCAATGCAAGAAATATTGCTGTGATCGATCATCACATTTCGGACCAAATTCCTCCGATGTTAAGTGAGATACAAAGCGATTACGGAAGCTGCGCGTCCGTTGTGGCGAAAATGCTTGCCGAAGAGGGCTTTGATGTCAATTCCGACTGTGATCTTGCGACTGCGCTCTATTACGGGCTTTATATGGATACCAACGGTTTTTCGGAACTCGGTCATCCCGCCGATAAGGATCTGAGAGATTTTACAAGGTTCAGTGAAGCGCTGATGAACCTGCTGCGAAACTCAAATCTTTCCTGTGAGGATATGAGCACGGCAGCAAATGCTTTGGCGAATTGCAAATATGACTTTAGCAGCCATAGCGCTGTTGCTATGGTCGAGCCCTGCGATCCGAGCATTTTGGGATTTATCGGAGATCTGCTGATACAGGTCGACAATATAAATACCTGCATCGTCTTCTGCCGCCTGGGATCGTTTTATAAGCTTTCGGTAAGAAGCTGCACAAAAGAAGTCAGGGCTTCCGAATTTACCAAATATCTTACATTCGGCGCAGGCGGAGGTCATGCGGCAAAAGCAGGCGGCAAGGTCGATGCCGAAAAGCTGAACGGTACCGACCCCGTGGAATTTTTCCGGCAGCGTGTGGTTTCTTATTATGCCAACACAAGCGTTATCCGCGCCGGCAAAGACAAGATTGACACAAGCGGTATGCAGCAGTATGTCAAGCGTGATATAGTTGTCGGCTATGTACTTTCGACCGATATACTTAAAGCGGGCACGGAAATTATCGTTCGTACGCTCGAGGGTGACATTACCGTAAAAGCGGAGGATAACATATACATTATGGTAGGAATTGAAGGTGAAGTCTACCTTATAAACAGAGAAAAGTTTATGTCAACTTACCGCTCCTGCGATGACGAGCTGCCGGACATGGCGCACTTCAAATATACCCCCCACATAATTGACAAGGAGAAATTTTCAACAAGATTGTTAAACGATCATATAAAAGGCTGCGTTGCGACAGGCGGTTCGGTGATAATGGCAAAGGAGCTTACGGGCAACACCAAGGTGTTTTTGCTTTGGGATGAGGATAATTACTTTTTCGGCACCGCCGGTGATTACCTTGCGGTGCGCGCCGATGATCCGAACGATGTTTATATAATCAAAAAAGAGATCTTCAGGAAAACATACGATCCTAAGGAATGATAAAATTGATACTTATCACGGCGGTCTTGTCCGCTGTGATAATTACGGTCAAGCAGGAGATGATCTGCCGGTAACCCATTACTAAGAGATAAGCCAAGATCAACAATTTAAATACGCAGGAGAAATTTCAAAAAGCAGTCCCGCTCGGCGGAGCGGAACGAAGTGAAGCGGACGCATTATGCACGCATTATGCGCTGCGCGCAAAACGCTCGAGTGGGGCTGGCTAGTGCGGTGCGAAAGCAACGCCGCACAGCAGCGTAATGGAGATCAAGTAAAGGCAATACCGCACAAAGATTGTGCGGCAGATACGCCAGCAAATTTTTCGTCAGATTGCCCAAAACGACGCAGTAATACTGACGTATTTCAAGGAGTTTTGGGCAAAAATGACGGAAAATTTGCAAGTAGATGCCGTGCAAAGCGCGTAGCGCGGTCTTTGTGCGGTGTTGCCTAAAAATCATTCGATCAACCTTTGAAGGAAAAAGGTGCGGCGTTGCTTTAGGCACATCACGGTTTTGAAATTTCTTTTAAATAAACAGCCCTTCGTCAACATGACAAAATCAGTCGAGATCAACGTGGCAAAATAGCCAAGATCAACATTTTAAAGGATTATCTACAGACCGAAACCCGCCGCGTTTTACTGCGGCGGGTTCTTTAGTTTTTATTTTACTTAGCCGACGAGCACTCGAAGTATCTTGAGAACTCGGCTGTGAATTCGCCCATGCCCTGCGTTATCTGGCGGAGGACAAGCGCGAAATCCTGCATTTCCGCTTCGGGAGCTTCAACGTTCAGCTCGGTGATGCCGCCGCCTACACTGTTCATTCCGAGAACAGAGCCGCGGCGCTTGGAGATAACGCTCATTATGTCGCCCTGCTTGTCATCGGGGACAAAAATCGTGAAGTTATCCAGCGGTTCAAGCAGATACGGCAGCGCCTGCGCCATGCAGTCCTTGAACGCCATGGACGCGGCGGTCTTGAACGCCATTTCCGAGGAATCCACGGGGTGATAGCTTCCGTCAAGCAGCGTTGCCTTTACGCGGACAACGGGGTAGCCGCCGATGGAGCCTTTCTCCGCGGCTTCGTGCAGTCCCTTTTCTATCGCGGGGAAGAAGTTCTTCGGAACGGAGCCGCCGAAGATCTTCTCCTCAAAGATCAGCTCGTCGGTCTGGGACGGCTCAAACTCGATCTTTACGTGACCGTACTGTCCGTGACCGCCGGACTGCTTTTTGTACTTGCTTTCGATAGTGACCTTCTTGCGGATCGCCTCGCGGTAAGCTACCTTCGGCTCGGACAGCGTGATGGTTATTCCGAACTTGCTCTTGAGCTTTGCCGCTACTACATCAAGGTGCTGATCGCCGAGACCGCCGATGGAGCGTTCGTGCGTTTCATGGTTGTGACGGTATTCGAGCGTCTTATCCTCTTCGAGCAGGCGCTTGATCGCGGTGGAGAGCTTGCCCTCGTCACCGCCGCCCGCGAGCGTTACCGCGCGGAAATAGCAAGCCGGCGGGAACTCAATGGTGGGCAGCGCTCTTGTGTCGGCGGGATCGCACAGCGTGTCGCCTGTGTTCGCTTCAAGCTTGGTAACTGCGCAGATATCTCCCGCGAGTACCTCCGCCGCTTCCTCCTGCTTTTTGCCGCAGACGGTCACGAGCTTGCCGAAGCGCATTTCCGCGCCGTTTGTGTCAACGGGAACGGACTTTGCGGTGAGCTTGCCCTGAACTACCTTGACATAGCTGATCTTTCCTACGAACGGATCGGCTACGGTCTTGAAAATAACGCCCTTGAAGGGTTTGTTCTCGTCATATTCGAGCGCTTCGCCGTCAACGACCTCCAGCTTTCTCTCGTTGGGAGAGGGGAGAACGTTCGTCACGGCATCCAGCAGCATATCGACGCCCGACAGAGTGTCGTTCGCGCAGCATACAACGGGTGTGATGGTGCCCTTTGCAACGCCGTCGTGGATACCCTTTACAAGCTCGTCGTGGGTGAATTCCTCTTCGTTGAAGAACTTATCCATAAACTCCTCGTTGGTCTCTGCGACTGCTTCCGCCATTGCCGCGCGCAGACCCGCGATACGGTTTTCGGACGCGGGCATCTCGACCTCGGTGGGAACACCCTTCTTGTCGTATTTGTACGCTTTCATGGTAAGGAGGTTTATGTAAGCCTCCACGGGACCGTTTTTGTCATAAGGAACTACTATAGGGCAGACGGAGGGACCGAACACGGTCTTCATCTGCGTGAAAACGCGGTAGAAGTCGCTGTTTTCGACCTCCATGCAGGTAACGGCGAACATACGCGCCTTGTCCTGCTTTACCGCGAGCTGATACGCCTTGATGGTGCCGGGGCATACGCCGTCCTTGCCGTTTACGGTGACGATAACGCTTTCCGCCGCGCGGACGCCTTCGTACATTCCGCCTACGAAATCAAACTGACCGGGAGCGTCGATGATGTTGATCTTGGTGTTGTTCCATGTCATATTGGCGATAGACGCGTTGATCGAGATCTTGCGCTTTATCTCCTCCGCGTCAAAGTCACATACGGTGTTTCCCTCGGCGGTGTTGCCCATTCTGTCGGTAAGTCCGCACTTGAACAGCATTGCTTCCGCAAGGGCGGTCTTTCCGCTTTCGCCGTGACCCGCAAGCACAACGTTTCTTATGTTGTTTGCCGTGAATGTTTTCATCGATATTACCTCCGGTATATTTTTGTAAAAATTATGTTTTGCGTATCGGCAGAAGAATACGATATGATACTTTATTGCAAAACCTTATAATTATTATACAATAAATCTTCACAAATTGCAAGTGTTTTTGTGAATATTTTTAAATTTTCCATATTATCGGGGGTAAAAAATCGAACATCCCCGAAAATCTTCGGGGAGGACAGCTTGCAGATAAACCTTTAAAATGTTGGTCTTGGTTATTTTGTCATGTTGATCTCGGCTGGTTTTAAAATGTTGACGAGGGGCTGTTGATTTAAAAGAAATTTCAAAACGTTGACCTTTTTTCTACAGACTGAAACCTCCCCGAAAATCTTCGGGGAGGTTCGTTGCTTATTGTACGATCACTGCAAGCCGAAAGATTTTACCAATATATAATTACTTGACCGTCATTAACGCAGTTGGAATATTCGCGCTCCTCAACAGGTTTGGCAGGGGCATCGGATCCCTCTAAACGATAAACATACATGGTATCCGCATACATGGCTGTTGCGCGGCTGCCTTTGTGCTCGGTATCATCTTCATCCCAGCCAATATAAAACACCTTGTACGGTTTGCCGTTTTTGCCGATCCTCTCCTCGACCGTTACCGGCTCTCCCGGAGGTATGAGCGGATCGTTGAGATATGCCGGATCTTCTTCGGAACTGTCGGAAGTTTCCGGCGGCGCGGGTGTGAGTTCTTTGATGTATTCCGGAAGCTCTGTCCGAAAACCATAGCTGAATCCATAGTCTCTGATATTTCCTGATATACCTGCAAGACCAATACATTGACCTGCTTTAACTTGATCGCCGGCACTTACAAACTCTTCGCTGTTCTCCTCGACAGAAAGCAGATGCGAGTAGATGGTGAACAGTCCCTCGGCGTGCTTTATCGCCACAAAACTTCCCATACCATAGTTCCAAGCGTTGTGATAATCTGCAAATATGACCTCGCCGTCATCGACCGCATAGACCTCGCTGCCCCGATCAGCATAGATCGTGGTGTTGTGGCTGTTTATCCATCCGTTGGTCGTGTTTACAAAATCAAGATCCTCTGGGGCGAACTTTGACGGCAGAACGAGCGGCCTTTTAGCCCATTCCTCCGGGGAGAGCGCTTTGTTTTCCGCTGTGGGATGCGTGGAGGTATCAGCGCTGTTTGACGCTTCGGATTCCGGGGCACTGCTGTCAGACGAATTGTTGTCATCTATCGGAACGCTGACGGTCGGCGGTTCGGGATCGTTGTTCTGCGGCTTTGCCGATGTCGCGAACGCGGCGGTCGTGCCGAGAACCAGAAGAACCGACGTGGCTGCCGCGAATGCTGTGGTTTTTTTGAATTTCATAATAGTCACTATCCTTTCTTCAATAGGGCTTTTGTTATAGTGTGGAACAAGCGGAGCCAAGCCGCTTTTTTTCTCTTCCATGCGGATCAGCGCCATGGCGTAATCCGACTTTTTTTGCTCTCCGAACATTCGGATGACCGCTTCGTCACAGGATATTTCAATATCTCTGTTGGCGAGGACGTACATGACCCACACCAAGGGGTCAAACCAGTGAATGCACAGCGCGGCTGTCAGCACAAGTTTAAAAACGAGGTCAAAGCGCCGTATGTGGATATATTCATGGGACAATACGTATTTCAGATCGTCCGAGCTGTCCTGCGCAATCTTTTTCGGCAGGAGTATGACCGGGCGGAATATGCCGTAGGTAAGCGGCGCTGAGATCATATCCGATTGGCGGACGGTTATCCGGCGGAAAAGACGGTGTTCGGCAAGCCATTGGCTTATATACTCGTTGTTGTCAACGGGCAGAGATTCGCCGAATTTTCTGAGGCTTTTGAGATACGATAACATAAAAAACGCGGTGCACGCCAGAAGACCTATCGCCCAGATCAGCGTCGGGATATCCGCCATCGGAGCGGCTGCCGCCGGTGAGAGGACGGGTGCCGCCGGTGAGTGGACGGGTGCCGGGGGTGGGGGCGCGGGTGCCGCATGATCGGGCAGAGTGCCGTACAGCGGCGGCGCGGAAATATCGGGTATGTACGGCGGCGCAATTCCCGGTTTTTCTGCTGCCGTGTCCGTCCGTGCCAACAGCGAATATACGCTGAACGCGCTCGGAAGCGAATACGGAACCAACAGCCGCGCGAGAACTATCCACCACATGACGGTGAACGTTCTTTTGGGAAGCCTGCGGATAAACGCTGTCCGAACGGCAGCCGTGACCAAGATCATCACAGCTCCCGAAATGCTCATCTGAAGCAGGGTCATTCCTTCACCTCTCCCGAAGCGCCGACGATCTGTCGGAGCTTTTCGAGCTGTTCAGCCGTCAGCTTCTTTCTTTCCAGAAGCGCGGCGAAAAGCTTGTCGACGGAGCCGTCGTACAGCTTTCCTATAAGCTCGTCTGTTTCCGTTTCCTGCACTTCTTCTTTAGAGATCAGTGCGCGGCACATAAAGTTCGGTTCCGTGCGTTCTATTGCGCCTTTGGCAATGCACTTTTTGATGACTGTGTAGGTGGTGTTCATATTCCAGCCAATATCCGCGTTGAGAATATCGGAAATATGCTTGGCGGTCGTATCACCCTCTCTCCATAAAACGTCCATGACCTTCAGTTCCGAGTCAAAAAGCTTGATCGTCATAATTATCGGCTCCTTTCTCAAACTATTGCAATAG
>JAIEDJ010000113.1 GCA_029068025.1 Oscillospiraceae bacterium
GTCTGGGAGGAACGCCTTGATCAGCTTGAGATAAAGTGGAGCAAAAAATCCTGCGCGTGCGTCGTTATGGCAAGCGGCGGCTATCCCGAAAAGTACGAAACGGGCAAGCCGATCAGCGGACTTGACGAAAAGGGGCAGTGCTCCGCCGCATATGTATACCACGCCGGAACAAAGCTCGAAAACGGCAAGTACCTCACCGCGGGCGGACGTGTTCTCGGCATAACATCCACCGCCGACACGCTGAAAGACGCGATTGCCAAGTCGTACAGCGCCGCGGAGAGCATCAGCTTTGAAAAAGCGCATTACCGCAAAGATATAGGCGCAAAAGCGCTCAAAAGCTAATAATCATTATGCAGAAAATTAATTTTGTCGCCCCCTGCCACTTCGGTCTGGAGAAAACGCTTTCCTTTGAGATAAAGAAAATAGGCGGCGAGGATATCCGCGCGGATAACGGGCGCGTGTTCTTCACGGGAGACGCGGCGGTCTGCGCCAAAGCGAACATTTTTCTGTCCGTGGCGGAGCGCGTATGCGTTGTGCTTGCGCAGTTCCGCGCGGAGACCTTTGATGAGATATTCGAGGGTATACGCCCCCTGCCGCTCTCGGAGTTTATCGCAAAGAGCGACAGCTTCCCCAACGGCGGTCATTCGCTGAATTCCAAGCTGACCAGCATCCCGGCGATACAGAAGATCGTCAAGAAAGCCATGGCGGTGAATCTCGGAAAAGCATACGGTATGAATGTTCTCCCCGAGAACGGCGCGGAATGTAAGATCCGCTTCTCACTGATGAAAAACGAGTTTACGCTTATGCTCGACACCTCGGGCGACGGGCTTCATAAGCGCGGCTACCGCGCGGTGGGAAACGCCGCGCCGATCAGCGAAACTCTGGCGGCGGGCATCGTCGACTTAGCGCGCGTGCGCCCCGGGGATACGGTGTGCGATCCGTTCTGCGGCTCGGGCACACTGCTTATTGAATCTGCCCTGAAAGCGCTGAATATAGCGCCCGGACTGAACCGCCGCTTCTCCGGCGAGCATATGAGATTCCTCCCCGAAAGCGTCTGGAGCGCCGCCCGGGAAGAAGCGCGTTCCCTGATAAGAAAAGACGCGAAATTCCAAGCGTTGGGCTTTGACAGCGATCCCGACTGCGTGCGTCTCACGCTTGAAAACGCCGCCAAAGCGGGAGTATCAAAGTATATCCGCGCCGAAAAGCGCGATATCCGCGGCTTCACGTTTCCCGAAAACAAAACCAAGCTCATAACCAACCCGCCCTACGGCGAACGAATGTTAGAGACCGAAGAAGCAAAGACGATATACAAGACCATGGGCGGACGTATGCTGCCGCTCGGAGAAAATTCATTGTATGTCATTACTCCGGATGAGGAATTTGAAACGCTCTTCGGAATGAAGTCCGGCAAAAACCGCAAGCTCTACAACGGAATGCTGATGTGCAGATTGTATATGTATTTTAACAGATCCTGAAATTATGAAAAAAAGAACCAAATCGCTTTTCAACGGCGCTGAGACTGTGACCTCGCTTGTGTATCTCTGCGCTATAAGCGCGTCGCTGATGTACGTGCTGTGCAGAAGCCACGCGTTTGTCTGTACGCTGATAATGACCGCCGTGTCATTCGGCATATTTATGATATTCTACAAGCTGCGGATGAAAAGGCTTTTTTCGCTGTTGACGTTCGCGGGATTTTTCCTGTTTGTGGATATTGTGTGCAACGTGATCGCGTCCGTCGGAGGACCTCCGTCGTTCATGCAGTTTATCTTCACAAGCTCCGATTTCTTTGATTCGTCGTATGCCGCCGCGGCTATTCTGCTGTTTTCTTCGATCATCGGATTTACGATATCCTACTTCACCGCGTATATGCCCCGGCCGTGCTTTTTGCTGCTGCCCGCGCTTATTCCGCTGATACTCGGCGCGAGAACGCTCGGCAGTCTTCCCGCGGGACTGATCATCTTTATGGCAGCAGGCTTTTTTGCGGCTATACTTGGCATTGCCCGCCCCGAGGAACCGTCGGAAAACGTATATATAGATGACGGCAAAGCCCGCCGCGAACGTCTTGCGGCTATCGGTATACTCACGACCGCCGCAATAGTGCTGCTGACCATTTTTCCGAGGTCATCGGTCACCCGCTACGCTTATTATCTGGATTCCGTCTTTACGACAAGAAACAGAAACTACTACGGCTCGCAGCAGCTCTCCAATCTGCGCGACTTTGCCCGTCCGCCCCCCGGAACCAACAATCCAGGAACGACCACGCTATTTCCGGCGGGAACGTCCTTTCCCGCAAACGTCGCGAGCGGATCCTACGATATATATAAAGGAAAAGACGGTTGGGAGTGGACGGACGATACCGCGACTCTGACGGGATATGCCGATTGGGAGTCTGCCCAGTATAACATTAACTGCAATACGATCATCTACAAGCTGAAGCGCGCCGCTGCCGATGGAAAGCTCGCTGAATACAAGGATGACATTGATCGGCTTACGATGGATATGAACTATTCCACCACTATGACGATAAACGTGGTTGACGGCTCCAACACATCCGTTATCCTTCACCCGCAGCGAACACATAGAGTAAGTA
>JAIEDJ010000114.1 GCA_029068025.1 Oscillospiraceae bacterium
TGGTTGATCTCCTGTATAACGTTGTTCTTGGCGAAAATCTTTTTTGTCATATTATAATACTTAAATATTTTACAAAAGGGCGCTGTTTTTCTGTTTGACACAAATAAAAGCAAATTTTTCCGCTTTTTTAACATTTTTTTCGAAAAAGTAAATATACATTCTTTCAATTTGTCGAAATATATTGTATACTTATAGTAATAACAATAATAGGAGGTCATTAGTTTTATGAACAATACCAGCGCGAAGGCATTCGGCGAGATGATGCGCAAATCCCGCACGGGACGCAGAATGCCGCAGGAAAGGCTTGCGGAGATCGTCGGTATAAGCGTTACATACTGCCGCGAGATCGAACACGGAAAATATACGCCGACCTGGATCATATGGCTTAAGATCTGCAAGCTGCTTGATATAGATATTGACAAGCTCTATGAGCTTTATGTGTTGGAGGAGACCGACAAGCCCGCGTGAGTTTTTTGTGATCCCATTTGGCGGGATCGGTATTTGTCTTGACACCAAAGCGTTTTTGTGGTATAATTCAATATATACAAAGTACTATCCGAAAGCGTGGTGGGTCAACTTGTTCGGCGGTTTTGAAATAATCGGGGGACTTCTTATAAAATATCATGGCAAGGAAAAGGACGTTCTGATCCCCGAGGACGTGACCAGGATCATTGACGAGGCTTTTGCCGGGTGCCCGATCGAGAGCGTGACCGTTCCGCGCAGTGTTACCGCGATCGACGAATGTGCGTTTCGCGGGTGTACGGAGCTGGAAGAAGTCCTGCTGCCCGACAGCCTCCGCATAATAGGCGGCGGCTCGTTCTCGGGCTGTACAAAGCTTGGAGATATTTATCTTCCCGACAATCTTCAAAAGCTCGGCATCTCGGCGTTTTCCGACTGTGTTTCTCTTGCCGAGGTTCGTTTTCCCGCGGGTCTTGCGGCTGTTGAGGAAAACGCGTTTTCTGGCTGCACGGTTCTCAGCCGCGCTTATCTTCCCGAAGGGCTTACGGAGATCTGCGCGCGGGTATTCTCCGACTGCCGCGTACTGGAATTTGTGCGGATACCGAACAGCGTGACCATTATCGGAAACGCCGCATTTCAGAACTGCGCCGCTTTGGATAAGATCACGTTTCCGCCAAAAACTCGGGAGATCGGAGCGTCAGCCTTTTCGGGCTGCGGTTCGCTGAAAAAAGTCTCTTTGCCCGATGGTCTTATATCCATCGGCGATCATGCATTTGAAAACTGCACTGCACTCGAATCGATAAACGTTCCCGCCTCCGTGCAGGAGATAGGGAAAAACGCTTTTTCGGGCTGCTCGAAGCTGGAGATAACATAATGAAAAGCCCACGGCATTTTGCATATGCCGTGGGGCTATTATTATGATAAGTTGTTATATCCGCCTTCGCGGATCAGTTTGGCATAATCTCTGTAACATAGATCAAGATCCACATCGCCTTCTATTCCGGAGATCCTGCCCTTGCAGCTGTACTGCCATATACCATAGGGACGTGTGTACTTCGGCGTGGTGACGTTCCATTCCGCAAGCGCCACGTCATACTCGGACAGCCTGTCCATATCAAGGTTGTTCTCCAGCCAATTCCTGTAGGAATAGATCATCGGGTAGTAGCCCGCGTTCTTTAACTCCGAGAGGAAGGCTTCCGCAATAGCAGTGAGCGTCTCTTTGCCGAGCTTTGCCTGGGAATTGTCCTCAAAGTCGAACATAACGGGATAATCTATCCTGTAGGGCTTGATGGTCTCTATAAAGTGGCGTGCTTCCTCGCGTGCTTCCTCCGGATTCATGGCGTAGCAGTAGTGATATACGCCGACGAGTATGCCTGCTTTCTGCGCCTCGACGATGTTGTAGTCAAACAGCTTGTCCACTCTCGGCCCCGACGACGAACGGATTATGGCAAATCGAACCCCCGCTTCCTTTACCTGCTTCCAGTCAATGACGCCCTGCCATACGGAAACGTCGATCCCTTTTATCCCGCTTTTAAACTCCTCGGCGGAAATTTTCTGCTCGGGATCACGGTAATCTATGATCCTACCGCTTCGGGTGTTGGTAACTCTCGCGTTCTCATCGACATAATACTTGACGGTGGTATCGATGATGTAGGTGCCGCTGTTGGTGATCCTTGTGTGATCCTGAAGTGACGTATAGCCCGCGGTATAAAATGTTCCGCTAAGGGTGGTAGTAAGGCTGCCGGCTATGTAAAACAGACCGCTTTCCATAGTTCTCCAGGTTCCTGTTACCGTCGTCTCGGAAAAGCGTGTAACATACGCGGTGCCGTAGTTTGTGAATTTTCCGCTGCCATATACGAATGTCTCGCCGCCAAACGCGGTCTCTGAGCCGCCGTATGTAACAAGATCCGAGGAAATGTTTACGACTGAGGACTTTGTAAATTTTGCGCTTCCGTAATTTTCAAAAGTGCCGCTTTCCATAAGTGAGAATACTCCGCTGCCAAGCATTTCCGCGCCGGGGGCGACGATCAGGCTGCCGTATACGGTAAACTTGTCGGCGCTGAATATGTAAAACTTCACATCTTCGGCTATCAGCAGTCTGCTGCTTGCGGGGAGCGTAAATTCGCCCCTCAGTCCCATTGTTTCCTCTATGTAGTAGTCGGTGTTTTCATTGAATTCGGATTCGCCGTCCCACCATGTCCATTCCCTGTAATTGACGGGCTGAAATACCTTGTCTGAATCACCCGGCTTGGGCTCGGGTTTAATATCGGGGATCGGTTCTGCGGGCGGCTGATCCGGCGTGGTCTGATCCGCTGTAATGGAACCCGGTTCCGTCTGCGGCGTGCTTTGGGGAACGTTTCCGTCTGTGATCAGAAGATCCGCGCCCGTGGGTGTTCCCGAGCCCGCCGGTGATTCCGCATACACTGCCGCTGCAGTGCCGACCGAGATGACGGCGGCGAGCAGGAGCGAGGCGGCTCGCTTTAATAGTTTCATTTTCCACTCTCCTTTTACTGTGATGTCTGTTCCGATGTTGTTGGTGCGTAATGTAATTGCGGTAATTATTACGTCTCATTTATATTTTCTCATATTTTTCACGATTTGTCAATTGTTTTTTTAAAAAATTCACTAGAAATTTTTTGTATTTTCTCCGGATTTACAAAACGAAAGTAATGCGAGAGATTTTTCTTGATAAAAAAATGTTATAATGTGTCGTTATATATAATAATA
>JAIEDJ010000115.1 GCA_029068025.1 Oscillospiraceae bacterium
GCGTAAAATTCCTGTAGCTCTGATGGTAACGGAAGAGCTGTATAGTAAGCATTTCCCCTGTTTCGGCTATTATCAGAACCGCATTATTAGTTCCATCGCTCGGATAATATACGGTCATATCTTCCGGCAGAAGATCCGTGAACCTGATCTTGTTGCCCCCTTGCTTGTCCAATATAATATCATTTCCGCAGCCCTTTCCGTAAACGTAGGTATCGTCTCCGCCTTCGCCGTAGAGGGTATCATCACCCTCACCGCCGTCAAGAACGTCATTGCCGTCACCGCCATAGAAGGTATCATTATCTTCACCGCCGTTAAGAATGTCGTTGCCAACACCGCCATGGAGATCGTCATCACCCTCTCCGCCGTTAAGAACATCGTTGCCAATACCGCCATAGAGATTGTCATCGCCTTCTCCGCCATCAAGAACGTCATCGCCGTTACCGCCTTCGAGACTGTCATCACCCTCGCCGCCGTCAAGAACGTCGTTGCCGCCACCGCCTCGAAGCGTATCATTTCCGCCTTCTCCGAAAATGAATTCGTTGCTTGCGCTGCCGTTAAAGGTGTCCGCGAGCTCCGTTCCGATGTATGTGGAAGCGGTCTCGGTAAACACGACCACCCGCGCGTAATTATCCGAAACAGCCGAATAGTGCTGCGCGTATTCCTCATAGTGATTTGTGCCGTTAGCGCTGTCAAATGACTTAAGATAAACGCCGAGATCGTAGATCAGCGAATCCATGTTCTCGCCCTCGGAAATTTTCTCGTCAAATATGTAGTCCAGGAACGCCGTATTAAGCGACTTTGCGCCATCCTCGTCTTCCTGTACGTATACCGCGTGCAGATATCCGCCGAGAGCCGAATACATATTTAGCACGCTGTAATATTGATACTCTATTTTGTCCAGAATATTTTTCAGTATTGCTGCGGCAGCCGAGTTTGGATCAGAGCCGCCTACACCGACAAATTCATTTCCCATAAACCGCTCGATGACTCTCAGATCACGCGCGTCAATATTTCCGCCGCGGCTGTCCGCGGGGATGTCCTCTGCGTCGGTGATAAAATACAGGATCTGTCTCAAGAGATAGCGCTTTTGAGCGATATCCTCCGATATGCTGAAATTGTAGCACAGCGCAAACAACATTCCGCTCTCATCATCGTTTATTGCCTGCATTAAGTCGGGAACGTTTCCCGCGGTGACAACTCCGCCCTGTGTTGTGTCCGACGAATTGACGGGCAGCCAGAATTCGCTGATCTCCGCGGCGGTCTCTATCCCGTCCTTGATGATAGTAACAGTTGACGTTTCCGCGATTCGCGATCCCGTTTCCTCGTCAACAAAGCTGACCTCGGTATGATCAAGGCTAATGGAGATCACTCCAAGCTCGCTTAAAGAATTAAGCTCGTCCTCGTCGGAAATACCGTTGTGATCGGCGTCGATCCATACCAGCAGCTCCGAGAAGCGTGGATCCCTTGCGTCAATAACGCCGTCCTTGTTGCTGTCCAGCTCGGCAAGAGCTTCAAAACCCGAAGCGGATCTTGACCCGTTCCTCATGATCACCTGATCGCCGAACAGCTCTCCGCCGTTATCTATCAAGCCGTTTCCGTTTCTGTCCAACGCCAGAAATCCGTCCTCGCTCCCGATCCATGCGGTCTTTTCCGCGAAACCGTTGTTGTCAAGGTCAAAGTTTACGCCGTTCGCAATGGAATGAAGCTCGATACCGGGGGTTCCGAGATCGATCACAAGAGGATCACGCGGAGGAGTTTCCTTGCTGGCTCTCTCATAGTCGTCCTTATTATCCTGGATCATTCTCTTTATTTCATCGATACGTTCAGCGTCCTCTTCAAAAAGAGCCTTTTTCAGTTCCCTTGCAAGCTCATCATCAATATACAATGTGATTTCGTCCACAAATTCGGTCACATAGCGTATGACCTCGGGATCTCGGATCTCATCGGCGCTCGCTATCGCCCCGGGCTTTGATAAATCAAAAACAATTTTTGAAGCAAAACCTAAGAAGACAATACATGCCGCCCTTAAAGCGCCCGCAACCGATTTTACCGAATGTGGACTTTTCAGTACACGATCACTTGCTTCGTATAAAACACCGGCTAATGCAACAAGAGAGCAAAGAGTTGCAACCATGATCGTTTTTTCCTTAATTTGTTGGTTGGTTTCATTAAAAATCTCCTTCGCTCTTTCCTCGTATTCATCTGAGGCATGTTCATAACTTTTAGATGGTACAGGCTCTGAATCAGGAATCCGATGAAACTCTTTCTTGATTATTCTACGTTTAAAGGAATATAATATCATGCCGTTGCCCTGATTATAATAACTTATTGTATATTCTATATCCCTAATGACAACAAATTTTCCCTCAAGGCGTGTCGTATGTAATTCTTGAGTAAAGCTCTCATCTTCAATCATATCTGTTCCAACTCTGTATTTGGATTCAGTATCAATATACGACTGAAGCTGATCAATCCCCTTTGACCTTTTGGGTTCTACCATATACGATAATGGTTTAACTTCCCAAAGATAAACATTTGTGTCCTTATTCCGCACATATAAATCAGCCCTGCCGGTTTCACCGGTCTTAACTTTCCTGCCGGATGGGTATGTCTTATCTTCCTTATATAAAATCGGAAGTTCTTGATTTATATCGTATTTCTTTGTAATACGTTTTTGAACCTCTATATGGAAATAATTCCAAGGTAGAGAGTCAATTCGTGTCGCCGCATCCCAATCACCTGCCACAACCGGTACTGTGGCGGCAGCATCCTCCATAGCTTCTATAATTTCTTCTGTCTTATTCAAACCAACACCGATATCTGCAAAAGCCTCTATATATGGCGTTGACAGCGATGTAATTAATATTGACATTGTCAACAAACCAGAAATCAACCTAATAACTAAACGATTACCCTTCATCATAAATAACCCTTCCTTTCACTGTGTAACCAAGCCATAAGAACTCAGCACCTGAATGTTTGACTTCTTGCGCCTTTCCAGCTCATCCATTACCTTTTTATACAATTCGGGTGTATTAAGTAGTCTATCGCGGATGGCGTTTTGCTCAAGCCGTCTTCGATCATACTCTTCATACTCCTTTTTAAACCGTTCCGTATCCCCCTTGCCAAACGCTTGATACCAAGCCTCGAGGTTGCGCTTCATTCTTTCCTCGCCATTATCAAGG
>JAIEDJ010000116.1 GCA_029068025.1 Oscillospiraceae bacterium
CACAAAATCGACGAATAAGGCTGGCGCCTATGAGGAGATTTTGGGCAAAAATGACGGAAAAGCGTTTTGCGCAAAGCACATAATGCGTACAAGTAAGCAGGCGACAAAGCCGTTAGGCGGTCTTTGTGCGGTGTTGCCTTAGTATGAAAACAATGTCCCCTCCCTGTTCGGGGAGGGGACAACTTATCACTTGTTATTTTTTTCGCTGTTTTCAAGGTCATGCTGACGTATCTCAACACGGCGTATCTTACCGCTTACCGTCTTTGGCAGCTCCTTGACAAATTCCACGATACGCGGATACTTATAAGGCGCTGTGTTGCGCTTTACGTGGTTCTGGATCTCCACCTTAAGCTCCTCGGTCGGCTCATAACCGTCTACCAGCACGATAGTCGCCTTAACGACCTCGCCGCGGATAGGGTGCGGCGCTCCCGTGACCGCGCACTCAAGCACCGCCGGGTGAGTAGAAACAACGCTCTCGACCTCAAATGGCCCGATACGGTATCCGCTGGACTTGATAACGTCGTCGTTGCGTCCCACATACCAGTAGTAACCGTCCTCGTCGCGCGTCGCGGTGTCGCCCGTGTGATACATTCCGTCATACCACACCTTGTCGGTAAGCTCCTTGCTCTTATAGTAGCCGCGGAACAGTCCCGGCGTGTTGCAGTACTCACCGCGGATAACTATCTCTCCGACCACTCCCGGCGGCACGGAATTACCTTCCTTATCAACGAGATCAACATCATACAGCGGCGTGGGCTTGCCCATAGAACCGGGTTTGGGCTCCATACCGATAAGATTGCCGATGATACAAGTGGACTCGGACTGCCCGAAGCCCTCCATCAGCTTAAGACCTGTGTATTCATACCACTTGTTGAACACCTCGGGCTGCAGCGCCTCGCCCGCGATATTGCAGTATTTCAAGCTCGACAGATCGTACTTCTCAAGTCCCTCGTTTATGAAAAAGCGGAACATAGTAGGCGGCGCGCATAATGTAGTGATCTTATATTTTTCGATAACTCTCAGCATATTATCGGGAATGAACTTGTCGAAATCGTAAACAAATATGCAGGTCCCCATCGAAAGCTGACCATAGATCTTTCCCCATGCTGCCTTTGCCCAGCCGGTATCGGAAATAGTAAGGTGGATCCCGTTCGGATCGACCTTGTGCCAGTGCTTGCCGTTCTGTATATGAGCCAGCGCCATAGCATGGTCGTGGACTGCCATTTTTGGATGCCCGGTCGTTCCGGATGTGAAATACATCAAAAAAAGCTCATGAACCTTTGTGGGAACACGCTCCAGGGTATCGGGATAGTTCATGATCTCTGTGTCAAGATCGATCCAGCCCTCACGAGTGCCGTTCACGATGTATTTCTTAAGGCTTCTTCCAACCTTCTTCTCCGCTTCGTCGGCAAATTCCGCGACCTGAGCGCAGTGTGTGGAAACGACCGCCTCCACCTCCGCCGCGTTGAAACGGTACTCCATATCCTTCGCCGTCAGCAGTGCGGACGCGGGAATGGCAATAGCGCCGATCTTGATCAGTCCGATAAGGATATACCAGAACTGATAATGGCGCTTCAGCATCAGCAGCACGCAGTCGCCCTTCCTGATCCCCGCCTTGAGGAACATATTCGCGGCTCTGTTCGACATTCTCGACAGATCACCGTAAGTAAGCAGCTTTTCATTGCCCTCGAGATCGACCCACAACAGTGCGCGGCGATCCGGCTCCATTTCGGCAAATTTATCTATAATATCATATCCGAAATTGAAATTATCGGGGTATTTCAGCTTGAATTTGTTAAGGATACCGTCCTCTCCGTATCCCTCCTCAACAAAATTCATGTGATAGTTCTCAACGTCCATAGCTCTGTATCCCTTCCTTTTTTTAACATAATAAAGTATCTCCTGCAATTACCATTATATACCTCAAAACAAGTTTTGTCAATAGAATTTAATGTGAAGTTTTTGTGTAAATCAAAAAATATCTTGATTTTTCATATGAAATATGTTATAATTAGGCGTGACTTCGTTATATGATCGCGGCGCACGAGAGTGCGGTGAGGAAAGTCCGAGCATCACAGAGCAGGGTAGCTGATAACGTCAGCCGAGGGCGACCTTAGGGCAAGTGCAACAGAGATACACCGCCGTTACCTCTGAAAGGGGAAAACGGTAAGGATGGAAAGGCGAGGTAAGAGCTCACCGGAGTATGCGAGAGCATACTGCCATGTAAACCCTATCCGATGCAACACCGATTGGTGCGGGGAACAACGCGTCTGCTCGGCGCGCCCTGTTGAAAGGTGGCTTGATCCCGCCGGCGACGGCGGGGCTAGATAGATGATCATACACGACAGAACTCGGCTTATCGATGGAGTCATAATGAAAAATGTGCCGCGGCTGCTGCCGCGGTTTTTGTTGTGCTG
>JAIEDJ010000117.1 GCA_029068025.1 Oscillospiraceae bacterium
ACTACGCACTTCAACCCTATTTTAACGTATAAATTTTATCATTAAAAAAAATAACTGTCAATAGTATTTTATAAATAGCACACGCCCGACGGTCTCCCGCCGGGCGCTTATGCTTATGTGAAAGAAACAGATAGTCAGACAGTCTTGAACGCTTCCTCAAGCGCGTTGATAAGGTCGTCAACGTTCTCAATGCCGATGGACAGGCGGATAGTGTTCGGCTTTATGCCCTGCTCCGCGCACTCCGCTTCGTTGAGCTGCGAGTGAGTGGTGGACGCGGGGTGGATGACCAGCGACTTCGCGTCCGCGACGTTCGCCAGCAGCGAGAAGATCTTGAGGTTGTCGATAAACTTCCAAGCCTCGTCCTTGCCGCCCTTTATCTCAAACGTAAAGATCGAGCCGCCGCCGTTCGGGAAGTACTTCTCATACAGCGCGTGAGTAGGCTCGCTTGACAGCGACGGGTGGTGAACCGCCTCCACCTTGGGGTGCTTCGCGAGATAATCAACGATCTTGAGCGCGTTGGAGATGTGCCGCTCCACTCTGAGCGAAAGCGTCTCCAGGCTCTGCAGGAACATAAACGCGTGGAACGGGCTGAGCGTCGCTCCGGTATCGCGCAGCAGAACCGCGCGGATATATGTAGCGAACGCCGCCGCGCCGCAAGCCTGCGCGAAATTCACGCCGTGATAGGACTCGTTCGGCTCGGACAGCCACGGGAACTTCCCGCTTGCCGCCCAGTCGAATTTACCGCCGTCCACGATAACGCCGCCGATAGCCGCGCCGTGTCCGCCGATGAATTTTGTTGCGGAGTGAACGACGATGTCCGCGCCGTGCTCAAACGGACGCAGAACGCACGGAGGAGTGAACGTGCTGTCCACCACCAGCGGGATCCCGTGCTTATGCGCTACCTCGGCGATCTTCTCGATGTCCGCTACGTTGGAATTCGGGTTGCCGAGAACCTCAACGTACAGCGCCTTTGTCTTATCGTCAATTGCCTTCTCAAACTCCGCGGGATCGGGATCGACAAATTTCGCGTTGATACCGTATCTCGGCAAGGTATGCTCCAGCAGATTGTACGAACCGCCGTAAATGGTCTTGGACGCAACAACGTTCTCTCCGGCAGCCGCCAGCGCCTCGATCACATAAGTGACCGCCGCCGCGCCGGAAGCGGTAGCCAGAGCCGCAGAGCCGCCCTCGAGAGCCGCCATTCTCTGCTCGAAGATATCCTGTGTGGGGTTGGTGAGACGGCCGTAGATATTGCCGCCCGCACGCAGTCCAAAACGATCAGCGGCGTTCTGAGAATCCGCGAAAACAAAGCTGGAGCTTGCGTAGATCGGCACGGCACGCGCGTCGGTCGCGGGATCGGGGGTCTCCTGTCCCGCGTGAACCTGTAATGTTTCAAATTTGTAGTTGTCTGCCATTTTTATCATGTCCTTTCCTTGGATAGTTTTCTTAAAAAGTTCGCAATTTCCGATTGCATATTAAGTATATCATATTACTAGGTATTTGTCAAGTACTTTTTTAACTTTTTTTAAAAAAAGTTAAAAAAGTACTTGACCCCTCGCACGGAGAGGGGAGCAGCTTGTATAAAAACCCTCTCGGGGAGAGGGGGATGATTGCGTGTGACTCCCCGCTGGGGAGATGTCACGGAGTGACAGGGGGGGCTGACCGACAGGCATCCGCCCCGCGCCCCGCCAAAGGGCGCTGCCCTTTGGAATCCCCAAAAAGGACTTTTTCTACAGTCTGAGATGTTGTGTGACTCCCAACCGGGGAGATGTCACGCAGTGACAGTGTGGCTTATCGGCAGACCTCCGCTCATAACCCCTTCAAGGGTACCCCCCTGACCCGATACAAAACTTCTTCGCAAACCGATAGTTTTTTCAAAATAGCAAATTTCTTCAAAAATCTATTGTTTTATTTTGTGAATTGTAATATAATATTAAATATAGATCAATTTTTCCGGAGGTAATACTATGAAAGTAATTTTGGTAAACGGATCACCGCACAAGGAAGGCAGCACCTACACGGGACTTCGCGAGATCGAGAAGGCGCTGAACGCCAACGGTATCAAGACGGAGATCTTCTGGGTCGGCAAAGACCCGATCCTCGGCTGCATTGGCTGCGGAGCCTGCGCAAAGCTCGGGCACTGCTTCGCCGAGGACACGGTGAACGAGTTCGTGAAGAAGGCGGCAGAAGCGGACGGCTTTGTGTTTGGCTCGCCCGTGCATTACGCGTCGGCAAGCGGCGCGATCACGTCATTTATGGACAGAGCGTTCTATTCGGGCGGACGTTATCTTACGGGAAAACCCGCCGCGGCAATAGCAAGCTGCCGCAGGGGCGGAGCGTCGGCAACGTTCGACCAGCTGAACAAGTACTTCACGATCAACTGTATGCCGATAGTGTCGTCCAATTACTGGAACCAGATCCACGGCAACACGCCCGAGGAAGTTATGAAGGACGAAGAAGGTCTCCAGACCATGCGTATTCTCGGAAATAATATGGCTTGGCTGCTCAAGTGCATAGAAGCAGGCAAGGCGGCGGGAGTTTCGTTCCCTCAGCCCGAGAGCAAGATCCGCACAAACTTTATCAGATAACGAATAAACCTCCTTTGAAAGTGAAACACTAGTTCCACAAATTCAAAAGGAGGTTTTTCATTATGAAGCTTGAGCTTGATCGTGACGGCTGTATCGGCTGCGGAGTATGCGCCGAGGTCTGCCCCGACGTTTTCCGCATAGCCGGCGACGGACTGTCTGAGATAATCGCGCAGCCCGAGGGCAACGAGGAAGCCGTGCAGGAAGCAGCGGAATCCTGCCCCGTAGAAGTGATACACACGGATGAATAAAAGCAAACGACCGCTGCCGCGGTCGTTTCAGCTTGAAGATAAACCTCTAAAACATTGATCTCAGCTGGTTTTATAATGTTGACGAGGGGCTGTTTATCAAAAAATTTCAAAAACGTGCAGTTTAACAGCGCTGGCGCTGTTAAACCGGCACTAGCCGCCCCCGCAAGCGCGTTTCGCTGCGCGAAACACACTCGCGGGAGCGCTTTTTGAAATTTGCAGTCACCCACGCAATGTTGTCCTTGGCTTAGGCGCTTTTGCTCAAGTTTGGCTCGTAGCTCTTAGCTAAAATAACTTTTTCTATTTATTATAACTGTTTCTTATTCATAACCGGGATACTGACAGCGATACATACCACGCCCGAGACAGCGGCAATGACAATAGCCTTCATATATGCGTCCGGCACTTCCGCGCCGTTCAGAAGCGCGTTTGTGTCCATCAGCATCGCGGGAGAATATCCCTTTACTTTAGGGATCATACTCAATAAATACGCTAAGAGCACTGTACCGCCGGTACATAAGGAAACGCCCGTGTTATTCCGCAGCAGCGACGAGAACAGAACAGCAAGGCATATCACCCATATGCCGAACAGCCACCATACCGCTGCCGAAAAGAATAAATTATCGGCAACGCCGTTATCCCAGAAATAAGCGTTGTAGCCATAGGTAACGGCGAAGCACAGCCCATAGCCAAGCGTCCATAACAGCAGCAACAGCAGAGTCTTGGCAAGTACGACCTTATATCTCGATAAGCCCTTTGTCAGCACAAGCAGCAGCGTACCCGACTTGTATTCTTTGGTAAATATATCGCTGAAGATCAGCACGAAAACGATCAGGGCAATGGGAATGTTTTTGAAAAACTGCGTCCACGAGGTCATTGCGTCCACCTGAACATCCGTGACGATCAATCCGCTTTCCGCTATTGTGTCGGACATCATTTCCATAAGCCGCGGCGTAAGCTTCGCGATAGCGGGATTCATAATGCCGAACAGCGCAAACAGCATTAAGAGAATAACGAGCTTTCCTGTCCGGACAGTCTCAAGACATTCTTTCTTCACAAAAGCAGTCAGTGGCTTCATCTTGTCACCTCCAGAAACAGCGATTCAAGCGTCGGCTCTATTCGCTCGATCCTCTGCACGGACATCCGGTTCTCGGCGATATACCGCATGACGGCATATAACCGATCCTCGCCGCCTTGGAATACAAGCGCGTTTTGTTCCGTGCGTTGAAGATCGCCAAACGCTTTAACAAGCGTATCGGCAGCCGCCTTGTGTTCCGTTTCGATGATAAACCCGTCAGAAGACCGCTTGCTCCGCAGCTGGGCAATGGTTCCCTGCATTGCGATCTTCCCGTTGTTCAGAAAGGCGGCTTCTGTGCAGATACGTTCCACATCGGAAAGAATATGCGTAGAGAAAAGCACCGTGGTCTGTTCCCTTGCCGCAAGCAGTATATCCAGAATTTCCTTGCGCCCTGCGGGATCAAGCGCCGAGGTCGGCTCGTCGCAGATCAAGAGCCTTGGACGGTTCAGAAGCGCCTGCGCGATCCCCAGGCGCTGCTTCATTCCCCTTGAAAAGCTTTTGATACGGCGGCGTTCCCGACCAAGCCCGACCAGCTCCAGCAGCTCCTTGCTTCTCGCGGCAATATCGCTTTTCTCCAACCCGCCGACCTCTCCGCAAAGCGTCAGATATTCAATCGGCGTCATATAGGAATAAAATTCCGGAACATCGGGCAGATACCCGATATAACGATTGGTTTCGGTCTGTCCGAAGCGCACCTTCTCACCCATAACACTGATCCTGCCGCTGTCCGGTCTCAGAAGTCCGAGAACAGCCTTCATTGTCGTTGTTTTTCCGGAGCCGTTTTTACCGATAAAACCGAAAACGCTGTGCTCGGGCACAGACAGATCAACCCCGCAAAGCACTTCTTTGCCGCCAAAGCTCTTTTTCAGGTTTTGTATCTCCAGCACATCCATGTCACTCAACCTCCTTTCCAAGCAGAAAGTACAGGATCGGACCGACAAACCCCATTCCGGCGATCACAACAATGAGCCATAATGTGCGATTACCTCTTTTATAATGCTTATGATTCAGGATATGATAAAGCGTATAACCCAACAGAGCAAACTGCGCGATTGCCAGCGGGATCAAAAACGGGAGAAACTCCATGATCTTATCCATTCTTTTTTTCCTCTCTTCCATAAGTTTCCACACAGAAGCCTTTATATCCGCAGCAGGTGCAGGTCAGTTTTCTGAGCGTCGGCGTGTGCCTTGCCCAGACTGCCTCTTTGAGATCGGGCTTAAAAACCTCGTGACACTGCGGACAGATATACGCCGCCCTTTTAAAAAAGAAGTTCGTTACCCAGAACGCGTACGGGATCGCTATCAGGATATAAGCCGCAAAAAGCCACCACATTCCCGCGGCTATCCAGAGAATGATCGACGCCCACTGACATATGCCAATAGGAACCGCCGTGATCAGCAGGACAGCGTGCAGTTGTCTCAGTTTCTTCTTGTTTTCCATTACGTAAGCTATATCGCCGATAGATTCGACCGAAAATTTTTCAACGCTCCTCAGCTCCCGCTTGATACCGTCAAGCATATTGAGCTTCGCCTGTCTTTCGTTTACCTCTTCGCGAAGAAGCTGCTCCTGCTGTTCAAGCAAAACCGAAATAACGCTTCCGGGATCGTCCCCCGACAGCAATTCCTTTATGCTGTTGATGGAAAGACCAACGTCGCGAAGAAAGCAAATGATCTTCATTCGTTTTAGATCGTCGTCCGAATAAAGCCGCCTGCCCCCCTCGGACAGCTCACCGGGGTGTAAGATACCACGGGTATCATAATACTGTACCGTTCTGACGGATACGCCGCATAGCCTGGCAATTTCTCCGGTCGTGTATTTTGACATAGCTTTCTCCTCCCTTCCCCCTTATTATACATCATTACGCAGCGTCACAAGCAATACGTAACGCAGGGGGATTTTTTATATTTTTTTAAAAATATTGAAAATCAACGCCGCGCATTTCTGCGCGGCGTGTCAGCTTGTAGATAACCCCCTAAAATGTTGATCTTGTCTATTTTGCCACGTTGATCTCGGCTGGTTTTATAACGTTGACGAGGGGCTGTTTATCAAAAAATTTCAAAACCGTGCAGCACCTAAAGCAACGCCGCACCATT
>JAIEDJ010000118.1 GCA_029068025.1 Oscillospiraceae bacterium
GAGTGGAGCTCGGCTCACGCGAGGTATATCCGCTCGTCCTCGGGAGGCGGTGCCTGGGATTACCGGAGAAAGCTGCCCGAAAGCTGGCAGATAAGCTACGGTGATCTGAAATTCATGGTGAAGCCCACCGGGTTCAAGCATACCGGGCTTTTCCCCGAGCAGGCGGTGAATTGGGATCTCTGCGGCGACCTTATCCGGGCAGAAGCTGCCTCCAACTCCGCCGGAAGACCGATAAACGTGTTGAACCTTTTCGCATACACGGGCGGAGCAACATTGGCTTGTGCAGCCGCGGGAGCTTCCGTTTGCCATTGCGACGCTGTAAAGGGCATGGTAGACTGGGCGCGGACTAACGCAAAGCTCTCCAAGCTCGAGGACAAGCCCATTCGCTGGATAGTTGACGACGCTAACAAGTTTATCAAAAGAGAGATCCGCCGCGGAACGCGCTATGACGGAGTTATTCTCGACCCGCCGAGTTACGGGCGCGGAACTAACGGAGAGATGTGGAAGCTCGAGGACAGCATCTACGGCTTGATGACCGACATCACGGAGCTGTTATCAGACAAGCCGCTGTTTGTGCTGCTGAATTCGTACACAACGGGGCTTTCGGCTTCGGTTATGAGTTATCTGCTTCAAATGACAGTCGGAAAGCGTTTCGATATAGAGGTTATTTCCGAGGAAATAGGGCTGCCAGTTACGCAGACGGGGCTGCCGCTGCCGTGCGGGTCGACGGCGATAGTTAAATTTTTGTAAGGAGCTTCAACCATGAATATTGAAATTTTTCCTCTTGATAAAGTTTTGATAGACGGCGTTTCCGTATTTCTTGGAGCAGACCGTTCAACTGTTGAAGCCGCAATAGGTGCCGGCGAGCTTGCCGGAAAGCGGTATTACTATTATAAAGGCAATATGGCTGTCGATTATGATAGCAGTGACAAAGTCAAGTTTATCGAGTTCTTGGGCGGTGTTGATGGTGAACTTCACCCGGTGATCTATGGAGTTCCGGCTTTTGAAACGACTGCCGATAAGCTTACGGAGCTATTAACGGAGAAAAACAATGGTGAGATTGACGACAGCGAACACGGATATTCTTACGGATTTTTGAACATCAGCGTTGGAGTTTACCGCACTCGTATCCCGGACGACATTGAAGATATGATCGAGGACGCCGAGGAAGACGGCGAAGAACTCGATGATGAGGATATTGAGTTTGAAAGGCGGAAGGCTGATCACTGGGCGACTATCGGGATAGGAGTCAAGGACTATTACCGGTGATACTTTTTAAGAAATTGCTGAGATCGGACAGAGGTTGGAATAAAGTGTGGTATGACGGAAGAGCAAAGGGCGAGGCTCGCGGAGCTTAAGGCGGCGAACGCGGCTTCACTGGCAAGGAAGGGGATTCAAAGGGAAATGGAGCGGATCGTCGAGTGGATCCCGGACTTTAACGAAAAGTATGTGTTCGCGGACGGGGAAACTTTAAGGCAGGCTTTGGAGTTCGTTGACGGGCTGCCGTTTAAAAGACCCGGTTGGATAGACGTTGAACGGTTTCCGAAGCGGCGGGAATACTTTCCCGGCAACGCGGACGGACGGCGGATCCGGATATGCTTTCTTGCGGGGAGCGCCGAGCTTCTTCAAATGGCTGTCGAGGGCAGAGTGTGCGATTACTTCACCGATGTTGAGGACTGGGACTGCGTTTGTCCGTTTACGGTGCTGGTGTATGAAGATCTAGGTGGGTTCATTTTTATTGACGACAATGGGGATATGACTGAGGTAGTTTTATAGCTGATCAATAATAACTGAAAGGAGCGGGGATACCGCTCCTTTTTTATGTAACAAAAATCCGCGGATATTCATAAAATCAAATAGCGGTGATTATGCCGCAGATCCAATGACGAAAGGACGATCTTATGGATATAATGAAATCAAGACGCCCGGGGTATACTTATGTTCCTGTTCAAAGAATGGAGAAGGTGTATTCCCCGAATAAGGCGATGAGAGCGGGGACTATCTTCCCCGAGCTAAACATCACGATCGACGAATATGAGAGGGGGCTGTTCAATGGAAAATAATATGAACATGAACCGCCGTAACATGAACGGCGGCGCAGCCCGCAATATGCAGAACAATATGAGAAACAGCAGCAACGGTGGCGGGAACAACAACTCAAACGCGTCCTGCGAGGAGCTCATGCGCGCTATTATGGAAGCTGATTTCTTTGCGCAGGATCTTAAGCTGTATCTGGACACTCACCCCGATGATACAAGAGCTGTGGAGATGTTCCGCGAGGCGGTTCGGCAGTCTAAGGCGTGCAAGGCGGCGTTTGAGGACAGCTTCTGGCCGCTCGTTGCCGACAGCGCCGGCACAAACGGTACTTGGGATTGGTTCGACGGCGTATGGCCGCCTTTTAACTGATAAGCGAGGTGAG
The DNA here is from genome assembly GCA_029068025.1 of Oscillospiraceae bacterium. Taxonomy (GTDB): domain Bacteria; phylum Bacillota; class Clostridia; order Oscillospirales; family Ruminococcaceae; genus CAG-115. Next base: position 2,420 of record JAIEDJ010000118.1, read on the forward strand.
AGACTATGTTTAT
>JAIEDJ010000119.1 GCA_029068025.1 Oscillospiraceae bacterium
GCCGTCTCCAGGCTTGTACAAGACCCAAAAATTCCAAGACCGGGGTGGTCGGAAAAGTCACTGTCAGTATTGCCTTCCAATGTTGTAACAGTATCGGGAATCTCAATACTCTTTATTTTTTCACAGCCATTAAACGCGTTCCATCCGATAGATTCAAGTCCATTTTTGAGCGTTACGGTTTCCAACGACTTACAATCTTGAAAAGCACATTGGTCGATCTTTTTAACTGTACTCGGTATGTAAATGCTCGTTATTGCGGCATTGTCCTTAAACGTGTTCCGGTCGATGATCGTAACGGGCTTTCCGTCAATTTCCTTCGGAATAGCGACCTCGCCGCCTGCGCCGGTATATCCGCGTATCATCGTACCGCCGGCGGCTTCATCGTACCAATACTCAAAGTCCTCTGCCGGGGAGTACACGATGCTCGGGTCGTCGGTAATAACGGGCGAACCCGGTTCGGTGTTCGTACTCTCCGTAGGGGGTGAAGTCATACCGTCGTCATCAAGAGCGCTCTTGATCTCGCTTATTACGCTGTTTGTATTGTTGTTTTTGGTTGAGTTGTTTGCAGGCTTGCTGTTGCCGCCGCTCTCCCTGCTGTCGGAGCAAGCCGTAAGGCTCACCGCCAGCACTGCCGCTGCTATTACAGCCGCGGAGATTTTTTTGATGTTCATTAGTTTAATCTCCTTATCATTGACATTTTATGACGATAATATCGTCCAAGAAGTATTATATCACATTATTTTTAATCTGTCAAGTGTTTTTATCACATATGTCAAATAATATATCACAAAATATTGTACAAACTTTTTAGCATAAAATGGTATGATTATGTCAGAAATGTAGAATTCTATTATGAAAGGAGGTTTTTTATGATATACAATCTATGTCAGCGTATAGGTGAACTCCGAACCCAATTTGGTTTGACACAATCGGATCTGGCAAAGCGGCTCGACGTAACAAGAAGCTCCGTCAACGCATGGGAACTCGGGTTTGCAACCCCGCAGCTAAAGCACATAGTCGAAATGGCGAAGATCTTCGGAACCACGGTTGACGGTCTTTTGAATACAGACAACAGAGTAATGATAGACATCAGCGACCTTTCCTCCGCCGAACAGCAGGCGGTTTTCGCGATCATAGACTGCCTAAAAGCCAAGCATAACGGCTCCGAATGACCTTAAAAGCACAAAAAAGCCGAGCGTTTATTACCGCCCGGCTTTCTTTGTTAATTAAATTGTTCAGCTTACTTTTTAAGCTCAATGCACTTTCTCGGATAAGCCGAGACATTAAGCTCAAGGCACTCTCGTTTTCGCCTATAAAAATATTATTTAAAGCCTAATGCCCGCGATCACTCGCGGGCATAGTTTAAACATCTAATATCAGAGCAGCGCTACGGTTAATTATACGTTATACAGCAGCTCGTCATAGGTCGGATACGGCCAGTATTCCTCACCGACAATGGTCTCCAGCTCGTCTGCGACAGCGCGAAGGCTCTGCATATCGGCAAATACGTCGTCATGATACGCTCTCGCCTGCGCCTCCGGCTCAGAGACTGCCTGCGCCTTTACTATAGCGTTGGAAAGCGTGTTAGCCTTGTCGCTGAGCGCAACGGTGAGATCGTTGACCTTGTTTGCGAGAGCGATCTCCACAGTCGGATTAACACCCATGGCCTTCTTGCTTGCCGCGATGTCGCAAACGTCCTTCGCGAACTTCATAACAGCGGGCAGGATCTCGGTCTTTGCCATATCAACTGCGGTCAGCGCCTCGATGTTGATGGTCTTGGAATAGTTCTCAAGCAGGATCTCCTGTCTTGCGTGCAGCTCCACCTCGCTGTATACGCCGAACTTCTTGAACAGCGCGATATTCTTCTCGGAGGTAACGCACGGGATAGCGTCCACTGTCGAGGTGAGATTCAGCAGACCGCGCTTCTCAGCTTCCGCCTTCCACTCGTCACCGTAGCCGTTGCCGTTAAAGATAACGCGCTTGTGCTTCTTGATGGTCTTTACAAGCAGATCGTGCAGCGCCTTGTTGAAGTCCTCCGCGCCCTCCAGCTCATCGGCGAATTCGGTCAGCGAGTTAGCAACGATGGTGTTGAGTATGGTGTTCGGACCTGCAATATTGAGATTGGAGCCTACCATACGGAACTCAAACTTGTTTCCGGTAAACGCGAACGGAGAGGTTCTGTTTCTGTCGGTGGAATCCTTCGGGAAATCGGGCAGCGACGAAACGCCTACATGGAACATCACCTTGCCCTCAGAGGTGTACTCGGTACCCTGCTCGAGCGCGTCAACGACTGCCTGAAGCTCTTCTCCGAGGAAGATCGAGATGATCGCGGGCGGCGCTTCGTTAGCGCCCAGACGGTGATCGTTTCCGGGAGAAGCCACGGACATTCTCAGAAGATCGGAATACTCGTCAACAGCCTTGATGATAGCCGCGAGGAAGGTGAGGAACTGCGCGTTCTGCATGGGAGAACGTCCCGGATCGAGCAGATTCTGTCCGTCGTCGGTGGAAAGGCTCCAGTTGTCGTGCTTACCGGAACCGTTGATACCCGCGAACGGCTTCTCGTGCAGCAGGCAGACAAGATCATGCTCCAGCGCGATCTTCTTCATCAGCTCCATAGTGAGCTGGTTCTGATCTGTAGCGAGGTTTGCGGGCGCGAAGATCGGCGCGTTCTCGTGCTGCGACGGAGCGACCTCGTTATGCTTGGTCTTTGACGAGATACCGAGCTTCCACAGATGCTCGTCAAGATCCTTCATGTAGCTTGCAACGCGATCCTTGAT
>JAIEDJ010000120.1 GCA_029068025.1 Oscillospiraceae bacterium
GGATTATTATCTGAAGCTCAGACAGTTTCTGATCTCGGAATACAATTCGCGTAAAATTTATCCGCCTATGGAGGATATTTTTAACGCTTTGCGGTGTACGTCATATAGTGATGTAAAGGCGGTGATCCTCGGACAGGATCCGTATCACGGCGCGGGTCAGGCTCACGGAATGTGCTTTTCCGTGAAAAAGGGAGTAACTCCCCCGCCGTCGCTCCAGAATATTTACAAGGAAATAAACAGCGAACTGGGACTGCCAATTCCGAAACACGGAGAGCTTACCGATTGGGCGAGGAACGGGGTGCTGCTGCTGAACACCGTGCTGACCGTGCGCGAAGCAACGCCGAACTCGCACAAGGGACAAGGCTGGGAGATATTCACCGACCGTGTTATTGAGCTGCTAAATCAGCGCGAGCAGCCGATAGTGTTCCTGCTGTGGGGCGGAAACGCGAGAGCCAAGTCAAAGCTGATAACAAATCCGAAGCACTTGATACTGCAATGTGCTCATCCAAGTCCGCTTTCGGCGCACAATGGATTTTTCGGCTGCGGGCATTTTGCTAAAGCGAATGAGTTCTTGAGATCTCAAGGCATTGAGCCGATAGATTGGGAAATAAAATAATAATTTAGCAGGCTCTCGCAAAGTTAAAAACCGGGATTCCAAAGGGACTAGTCCCTTTGGCGGGGTGCAGGGGCAGAGTCCCTGTCGGGGTGTGGGGCGGAGCCCCACCATAATATCACCAGCCGCGGAGTGCGGAGAACGCTGAACACCTGTCCAATGCGTCCAAAGCACTACCGCAACGCTGTTAAGGTAATCTGCAAAATCTCTTTAGATAGTCTTTAATGGAATAAAGGACGTTCATGCTTTGGGCGCGAGGACGGGTGTTCAGTCGTTCGCAGCGCGGAGCGGCGTGCCCTTTGCACCACCTATCCGGCTGCAGGAACTGTGGATCTCGATCCGCTTGACGGCGCAGGCGCTTCAACCGGAAAGGTGGATCTAGCCGAACGCCGCTCTGCGGCTGGTTACTTTATGTTGGGGCTCTGCCCCAACCCCCGCTTAAGGGCGTCGCGCCCTTTGGAATCCCGGTTTTTAACTTTTAAATAGCCTGCAAAATTTTAATTTACCAAAGCGTGGTGATCTATATGCTCGAATATTGCGTCTGCCCCAAGTGTCAGCGCATGATAATGCTCGATTCCGAACTTGACAGCGGATTCTGCTGCTACTGCGGAACTCACATATACTATTCCGAAGCCCGCGAGGAGCTTCTTGCAGGACTTCGCTCGTCGATCCCCGACGAGCTTATCCTCGAAGCCGACCTCAGCGAGCTTATCGACGAGGAAGACATGGTCGAAGACGCATACGGCGTTGCCGAATGCCGCGACGAATGTGCCAAAGGCTCAGAATTCCTCGGAAAATGGGACTTCACCGAAGCATTCAAGGCGTTCTCCAAGGCGCTGGACTGGTACCCCACCGATTTCGAGAGCCGCTGCGGCTTGATGATCTCGGGCATACTCCGCCTTAAGGATACCGAGAATTGGGAACGCTACCTCACCGAATGTATAGGACAGATCCGTTCCCAGAGCGACTGGAATATGGCAAGCTCAGCGCTCGAATACGCGATGGGCATCATTAAAAAATTTCTCTCCAAGGGCGGACGCTATGTGTCGCCATCCTATACCATAGGATTTTTTGAGAAGCTCACACGCAGCTTCCCCGCCCTCAAGCAGACCGCCGCCGAGATATTGGCGCACTGCCTGAACATAGAAAACGCACCCTTCACCGACGCGGCGCGGCTCGATCATGAAACGACCAAGTTCGCCGTCGGAAACGCTCCGACCGAGCCGGATAAAAATCTCAGGCGCGGTATGCTGCTGATCATGCGCTGTCACTGCGACGCGAGAGTTAAAGAATCCCTTTGCAGGGCGCTGTACGTTTACGACAGAGCCGTGTGGCTCCGAGCCAAGGACACCCAGCGCATAAACGACGCCATAGATCTGTGCACGGAGATCACAAGCGGCGAGTTCCCGCCCGCCGACGTAAAGATCGTTCTCAACACGATATATGATTTTCTGATGATGGGCGGACTTGAACAGCACTCCACCGAGCGCGAGAAAATAATGTTTCTCTCCACTGTTTATACATACGAGCAGATGCGCAAAATGGAGCGATTTTTCAGCGGAAAGCTGTTCTTCAACAAAGTGTATGCCGATGTTTACCTTAAGAAAAAAGGCGCGTCGCTCATCTCGGACGAATACAAGCGCATACAGGCAAAAATAGCTCAGCTTTCCGGCTGACTTTCGCTACCTTCGGGCAGCGGGATCTCCGTATTGTCAAACTCTATATCCACAGGACGCGCAATGTCGCCCTGCAATACATAATCCACAATAAGTCTCACTCCGTCGTCCTCGGGGAAAAACTTTTCCTCATACGAAATGATATCATATTTATCGTAGAAATTCGCTTCATACGTCTCTCTTTGTTTTGTAAGCTCCGCGGCGGCAGCCTCGGGGCTTCTTTGCAGCGTTTTTTGAGTATACGCGGTAAACGTTCCCGTCCGAATGAAAAACGGCGTTTCCGCGCCGAATATTTTAAGCGGCGAGGTCTCCTCGGAATACACCGAATTCTCGGCAAACGCCCTCCCTATAAACAGCGGATAAACGTCGTCGCGGTATATCAGATACTTAAACGTTTTTTTCGCGCCGTCCGGAACATTTATGATCTCGCTGTACGGCACAAAGAATTCCGTGCTCTCCTCCCATTCTCCGATCATCTCCGCGTCGGCGCGGACAGTCAGTATATGTCCGCCGCCGTCGGGAAATACCCCCGAGACCAGCAGATCTCCCGTGTTTACGCCGCTGCCTGTTCCGACTACCGACGCGCCGTTTCTCACCGTCTGCGACACGATCATAGCGGGACGAGCCGCTACGATATTACGCGGCTGATCGCTCTCTATCTCCGGAGGTTCCGTGCCCTTTTTGATCTGCACATTCACACGGAAGCCCTCGCAGGAAACGTCCACCCACGAGCAATTGTCCACCTCCAGCATGATCCTGTGCTCCGCCATAGATACCTGAAGCCCCGCCACTGCCGCGCCCTCGCGGATCCCGCAGCTTTCAAGTATCTCCATGACCTGAGTTTTTGAAACGTCGCCCGTGATCGAGATATCCCTAACGCGTGTCTGCCAGACCGACAGCGACATAATAAACACCAGCAGCCCGACATAAAGCCCCGCTCGGGTGCGGTATTTTGATAACATAAAATACAGCCCGCGCCGTTTTCCGGCGCGTATCTCAACGCCGTTTTTCCGCGCGGCGGACGCAACGCGGAAATAATCAAACGGCGACACCTCTCCCGTTATCCCGACCTCCGACATTCGGACATTGCGCACAGAGATCCCGCTCTCCAACAGCTCGGAGAGCATTTTTTCGCGGTATCCGCCCACGCCCGAGAATTCCACCGACCCGAAATACAATCCGCTTTTGTTGCCTCTCATATAACAAACACCTCAGGTTTCTTCAAAGGTAAGGGAGTGAACCTTTCCCGTGATCCTCACGCTGCCCACGCCGAAATTCTCCAGCACCAGCGGGCAGCCCGAAATGTTGATATCCATTCCGTAAACGGACAGTATCACAAAATTATCGTCACAGCTCTTCACACAGCGGCAGTTTTCCACACGTATCTCCGAACCGTTCTGCAGTCCGCCGTCGGTGGTGATCGTTACCGTGCACTTTTTCTGCGACTGCTCTTCCATTTCTATCAGCCTATCGCGAATCCCCAAAAAACTCACTCCTTATTTTAAAGAATTTCAAAATTCTTGATTTAAAAGAATTTCAAAATTCTCAATTGGCGGCACGCTGCGCGCCTTTGGCGCTCCGCTTAGCCGTCAATTGAGAACCGGTCGAAAAAATTTTTTTGTTATTTGATAAAAATTTTTTCGACACTTTTTGAAATTCCTGCACCTTTATTGCGTTGATCTTGGCGTGAGCGCACTTGCTGCGCGTGTATTGCGTTGATCCTTGCATAAGAGTATTTGCTGCACTTTTTATAGCATTGACAATACACGCCTAAAGACTGCATAATTAGCCGCCACAGACGGCACATTAATTGTCAATTGTCCGTTATCAATTAAATTATATGTCCGCATAAGTTTAAAAAGAACAAGCCCGCGTACAAACCTCCGCGATAACGAAATTTAATAAAAAATTATCGTTTTTCGATAAAAAACTATTGACAAACAAAAAATAATATGATATACTGTAAAAAACAAACAACCGGAGGTATATCCATGTGGAACAAGGACAAATCTATATTATTATCACAAATACTGATAAAAATCTGTTATGTCGGAGTGATCGCCTGTGCGGTCGCCGCACCGATGATAGTTAAAATTTATGACGATAAGATCAGCTCTTCTGGCGCGGACAGCGTTTATACGCCGCTCCTGACAACGCTTTACGCCTGTGTTCCGCCCGCGGTCATCGCGCTGGTGTGCTTGGACGTTTTACTGTGGAACATTCAAAAAAACAAAGCGTTTATCGAGCAGAACGTTATGCTGCTGCGGTCGATCTCATACTGCTGCTTCTGCGTATCAGTGATCTTTGTTTATTTCTCGATACTGAGACCGTTCGCGTTCGCGATAGTGTTTGCCGCCGCGTTTTTCGGCATAATACTGCGCGTTGTGAAAAACTGCTTTCAGCAGGCGGTCGCCATTCGCGAAGAGAACGACTTTACGATCTGAGGTGTGCCGCTATGATCATTGTAAATCTTGACGTAATTATGGCGAAGCGGAAGATATCCTCCAACGAGCTTGCGGAGATAGTCGGCATCACCCCCGCCAACCTCTCCATACTAAAAACGGGCAAAGCAAAAGCGATCCGCTTTTCAACGCTTGATAAGCTCTGCGAAGCGCTTGACTGCCAGCCCGCCGATATTCTTGAATATTCCCCGGAAAAGGAGTGACAAACATGGAAAACGAAGAATTATATCTGAATACCAAAGCCCAAGCCCCGGCAGATCAGCCGAAAATACCGCTGTATCAAGCCGTTTTTGCGTGGGGAACCTTCGCGCTTGGCTTTATTTTCACGCACTTTGCCGCACCGTATTTCGGCGGCGTGTGGGGCGGGATATTTATCGCGGCTTTCGGGATCTTCATCGCAATATACGCAAGGAAAAGCGGCGTAAAAATGACCGGGTCTCACATTGTAATGCTGTCGGCGGCGGAGCTGTTCTGCCTTACCCCGCTGTTCTCCGCAAACAGGCTTGTGTGCTTTGCGGCGGCGGTTTATTCGTTCGCGCTGTACCTTTATCTGCTGTCGGCAATGTCGGGTGCGGACGCGTTCGGACGGCATTTCGTCATGGACTTCCTCCGCTCGGTATTTGTCCGCCCGTTCGCGGGCTTCACACGTCAGCCTGTATCCGCGCTCTCGCTGTTCAAGGGAAAAGGCAGATCAAGGAATGTGCTTTACGCGTTTCTTGGACTGCTGCTCGCTTTGCCGCTGACAATTGTGGTGGTAGTGCTGCTGATGGATTCCGACGAGACCTTCAAAAACGTGATGAGCGGATTTTCCGAGCTCCTTCCGAACCTCTCGTTCTCGATAGTTGGGGAGATACTTTTCGCGATCCCGATAGCGATGTATATCTTCGGCGCGCTGTTTTCCGTAAAGGAGCCTGCGCATGAGTATTTCGGCGGCGCTCCCGAATACCGCTTCCTGCCGCCCGTGCTCTCATACTTCGCGGTAAGCCCGATCTGCGTTTTCTACCTTATTTATGTGATCGTCCAGATCGGAAATATCGCGGATGCGTTCGGCAATAACATCGGTTACGCGGAATTCGCGCGGCGCGGATTCTTCGAGCTGTGCGCCATATCGGTGATAAATCTCGGAGTTATAATACTTCTTCAGACCTTTTCCAAAAGAAAAGAGAACGACAAAAAGCCGCTCGCTCTGCGTGTCTACAGCATTATTATCCCCGCGTTCACGCTGATGATAATCGCCACCGCGCTCACCAAAATGTTTATGTATATCGGCGAATACGGCATGACGCAGCTCCGCATATATACCTCGTGGTTTATGATGCTGCTCGCCGTAATATTTGCGTTGATAATCGCGCTTCAGATCAAAGAGTATCGGATTTGGAAAGCGCTGTTCGTATCTTTTATGATATTATTTGCGGCGCTCTGCTTCGGAAATTTTGACGGAAACATCGCCGCGTACAACATCAATGCTTACCGCAGCGGCAATATCGAAAAGCTCGATGTGGACGCGTTCGAGGAGCTTGGCACGGCGGCAGTGGCTCCCGCGTATGAGCTTTACTGCAAATGTGACGACCCGGAGCTTTCCGAAAAGCTGAAAAGTTTCATCGTAAACGAGGGCGCAGCGGACGCGCTCAGACCGGGATTCGCGTATTTCAGCGTTCCGCGGGCTATGGCGCAGAACGCGTTCAGCGAGCTGTACAGCTCGGATGTTATCAAAGTATCGGTAGAGATCGACTGCAAAGATATCGATGAAATCACCGCCGAGTATATTGTCGGCGGTGAGCTCCGCGGCGGTCAGTCGATAAGTAATGCCCGCGGAGATGTCTTCAAGCGCGGCGAGACTGTGACATTCAATTTTAGAAAACAGGACTTCAAAAGCTTTGACGATCTCTCAAAGCAGAGCTTCGGCATTTACTTCCGCCTCAAGGAACACGGCGACAGCACCGAGTTCTATCCCGATATCCCGCAGTACAGCGGCGCTCTGCCCGACGACTGCGACACGGAGCGATACTCACGCGCACAGGGAGATAACAGCAACAGCGAGCTTGACGGAACGGTTTGGTGGGAATGGAACGCGGAGTTCGACAGCGTTTACAACTTTGTGCTCCGCGAGACCGAAGGCGGAAAATACGCGCTGTATCCGATAAATTGAGATGATCATGAGATAATCCGAAACTTATTTGACACATAATCAAAAGGGGAAAGCCAATAATCTGACTTTCCCCTTGAAAAACCGCTCTATTAATCGGAATTTAAGGCTGTAATAAGCTTCCGTTCTTTGCTTTTGAGTGTCAGAGCTTCCAGCTCCGAGGCAGCATTGTTTTTTATATATTGTTGATTGAAATAAGTTGAAATATCAACGCTGTCCTCTGAAACATCATCCCTTAACAGCTCTTTCTTTTTCCAAAACCGCGTCAGCAGAGCCGCAGCGCTGTTTCGCCCCGTAACATTGTCAAAATCCTTAACAATGTTTTCGCTCAAAATTTCTATGTCAGCCTTTTTTTCAAGCCGCAGCACTATTTTCCAGATATCCTCTAGGTCATCCGTAAGTGACAACAGCGCGTTAATGATCCCTATTGACTCTTCGTTGATCTCGGGGCATAAGTCTTGCCCATCCCCGACATATCCGTGCCGTACCACCTGCCTTGAACCCGTCTTCTCCGTAAGCAATTTCTCAAATCCAAGGCATATCTCCCCGGGGTCTGCGTTTGCGGCATTTGATACGCTGCTGAGGTTCAACTCAGCTCCAATACGATCTATCATAAAAAACTCCTTATAACCTGACTTTGATCCAATACGACATCCACTAAAACCCAATTTGTATAATTTCATTGTATCACAAAAAAAGCCAAAAGTCAATAGAACGGAAAAATTATTCAGCACTGCGCAGGATATTTGACTTTTCCCCCGTAATGTGCTATAATAAACTTATATTTTTCTCCCCGTCTCCGCCGGTGAGAAAAGCATAATGAAAATCAAGAAAGAGTGACATATTATGCCCAAGAACAGATCCGTTTTTATATGCAGCGAGTGCGGCAGCGAATTCTCCAAGTGGAACGGAAAATGCCCGTCCTGCGGCTCGTGGAATACCTTAGAGGAAACCGAGCCGGTCACGGTGGTGAGCGGAAAGTCCGCGCCCGCCGCAAAGTTCGAGTACTCGCGTATCTCTGAGATCAGCTACGAGGACGAAACGCGCTACGATACTGGGATCTCGGAGCTTGACCGCGTTCTGGGCGGCGGACTTGTCAAAGGCTCGCTGGTACTGATCGGCGGCGATCCGGGAATTGGCAAGTCTACCCTGCTGTTACAGATCTGCGGACATATGGGCGAGGATCACACGATACTTTACGTTTCGGGCGAGGAAAGCGAGCGCCAGATAAAGCTCCGTGCGGAACGTCTTGGCGTGGCGTGCGACAATCTGTTCCTCGCGTCCAACAACAACTGCGAGAGCATTATAAAGGCGGTCTGCGAGAACAAGCCCGAAGTCGTGATAATTGACTCCATACAAACGATAACCTCAAGCGCCATTACGTCAATGGCGGGCAGTATTGTCCAGGTGCGCGAGTGCACGGGCGCGTTTATGCGCATGGCGAAGAGCGAGGAGATCCCCGTGTTTATCGTCAGCCACGTCAACAAGGACGGCGGCATTGCCGGACCGAAAATTATGGAACATATTGTCGATACCGTTCTGTATTTCGAGGGCGATAAACAAATGTCCTACCGTATACTCCGCGCTATAAAGAACCGCTTCGGCTCTACCAACGAGATCGGCGTATTCAAGATGGACGACGACGGACTGACCCAGGTAGAGAACCCATCCGAGATGATGCTGTCGGGACGTCTCCCGAACGTTTCGGGCAGCGCGGTAGTCTGCGCTATGGAGGGCACCCGCCCCATACTCGCGGAGGTTCAGGCGCTTGTCACGAAATCCAGCTTTTCCGCGCCGCGCCGCGTGGCAACGGGCTTTGACTACAACAGACTTTATATGCTGCTTGCCGTCCTCGAAAAGCGCATGGGGCTGGCGTTCGGTGGCTTAGACGTATACGTGAACATAGTCGGCGGACTGAAAATAGACGAACCCGCCGCCGATCTCGCGGTAGCTATGGCATTGTACTCGGCGCTGTTCGACAAGGTGATCCCCTCCGATCTGATGGTATTCGGAGAGGTCGGCTTAGGCGGTGAGATCCGCTCCGTATCGCGCGTGCGTGAGCGCGTTAAGGAGGGGGCGCGTCTGGGGTTCACCAAATGCGTCATACCCAGACACTCGTTCTCCACGCTCTCCAAAAGCGAGGATTACGGGATCAAGATCATCGGCGCGGATACACTCTCCGGCGCGTTCAGATCGCTTGCTCCTAAAAAGCAGAATGATGAGGACAAGTCATGAAAAAAAGACTTGTCTGCGGCGCGGTTTTTCTTATAATTCTGGGCATTGAGGTACTTATCGGACTGTTTGTCCGCGACAGATTTATCCGACCATATCTCGGTGACGTTCTGGCGGTAATGTGCGTGTATTTTGCCGCCCGGATAGTGTTTGTAAAAAAGCCACGACTGCTCTCGATATGGGTCACGGCGTTTGCGTTTATCGTGGAGTTTATTCAGCTCACCCCATTATCTGAAATGCTCGGAAAAGGCTCAGTATTATCAATAATAGTCGGCGGAACTTTTGACATTTCCGATCTGTTTTGTTATCTTATAGGCGGCTCGGCGTGTCTGTGCTTTGATCTGAAAATTTTTCCGAACGTTGAAAACAAATGATCCGGGAAACAAGCCCGTTTCCCGGATCCCATACTGTAGAAAAAGTGTATTAGCAAACAACCACATACCAAACTCGATCACAAGCACTCAAGCCAAGATCAACGATGCGTAGGTGATTGCAAATTTCAAAAAGCAAGTGCTGAAGCGCAACGGAGCGTAAGCGGAGTGAGCATTCGGCGCTTGGCTAGTGCGGCGCGAAGCGCCGCACGGTTTTGAAATTTCTTTTTAAAAAACCGCGCGGGAACAATGTTAAAACA
>JAIEDJ010000012.1 GCA_029068025.1 Oscillospiraceae bacterium
GCGTATGACCGAGAAATTCCTTAAGATCCTTCTGATTGACAAGCTCGTCGATATCGGGATCCTCGTCTCCGCCGCTGAGCTGTGAGATCTCGTCGTCCAGCTCGTCAATTATCCTGCGCAGCTTGTTCAGCTCCTTTGCGTGAAGACCCGCGTTATACCGCACGCTCATAGCGTCGTAAATAACGATCCCCGCGATCAGCAGCGCGAACGCGAATTCCGAGCTTCTTACTCCGTGAAGGCGCAGCGCGTAGATAAGCACCGAAATGACCAGCGACGAATGTGACGACGGCATACCACCCGCGCCCGTGATCCTTTCCGGATTAAAGGACTTATATTTTATCGTGTGGATGATCGTCTTTATAATCTGAGCCGAAAGCCAGGAAATAACTCCCAGCGAGATCAGCGGATTGATCATCAAAAAATCATACATCTGAAAAACCTCCGTCAATACTGACGATACAGCAGCATTTTTGTCAATCCCGAAAGAAATCCTCTGTCGGGGAAATCCGCCAGAAACTCCTCCGCCTGTCTTGTAAGGATCTTCGCGTGCTCACGCGCCTTTTCCAGTCCGACAGCGGAAACATACGTGAATTTTCCATCCGCCGCGTCGCTTCCGACAGGCTTGCCCAAAGCGGTCTCGTCCGCGGTGACATCCAGTATATCGTCCACGATCTGAAAGGCCAGCCCCAGCCGCTGCCCGTAGCTTCCCGCCGACAGCTGCTTATCCGCGCCCGCGCCCGCCGCCATGCAGCCTGCCCTGCAGCAGAACTCCAGCAGCGCACCTGTTTTCATTCGATACATTTCAAGTATTATGTTGACCGGCGGCTCCTTGTGCTCGTTCTCAAGATCGATAGTCTGACCGCCGATCATTCCCGAGAATCCCGAAAGCTCCGCCAGCAGTCTGATTATTTTCAGCGCCGCGTCCATAGATATCGCTTTCTTGATGCCCGCCTCGGCGATTATCTGAAACGGCATTATCGCCAGCGCGTCTCCCGCCAGCACCGCCGCCGCTTCTCCGTATGCCTTGTGACAGGAGGGCTTACCGCGCCGCAGATCGTCATCGTCCATACATGGCAGATCGTCATGTATCAGCGAAAACGTATGCATCATCTCGATAGCGCAGGCGATAGGCAGCGCCGTTTCCGGTTCGCCGCCGCAAACGCGGCAGAATTCCATAACAAGCGCCGGACGGATACGCTTTCCGCCTGCGGAAAGACTGTACCGCGCCGCGTCGATGGTATTTTTCTGCAGGCAGTTGACCTCGGGAAGATAAGCCGCAAGCGCTTCCTCGGTCATTTCCGCGTAGTCCGCGAGAATATCCCTTACAGCGTTTTCGTTCATTGCGCCTCCAGTTGCTCTATCTTCAGCTTAGCGCCGCGAATATATTCGGACAGCTTTTTTGAAAGCTCCACCGCCTCTGTATACAGCTTCAAGGATTCCTCAAGCGGGATCTCACCTGCCATTTTCGCGGCGATCTCCTCAAGTCTCTTCATCTCGCCTTCAAAATCCATTTCAAGCTCCATCTCTAAACTCATTCAAATCAATCCTTTATCTTTGTACTGATCCCATCAGTCTTTATAAATAACTATTTTAAGCCAATAACAGCTTGCCAAACCTAAATACAAGCTCCAAGCCAAGATCAACAGTTTATTTTTGTGAAGAAATTTCAAAAAGCAGCTACACCGCACGGTTTTGAAATTTCTTTTCAGATAACCGACCCCTCGTCAGCATTTGAAAGGTTTATCTACAAGCCGATAGAATGGGTATCAATGACCCGAGCGGTAAATCCGCCCCTGCTCAACTTTACGCTGACCGTATCGCCGTTTGAGAGCGCACTCGCGTCCGAGATCACGCGCCCGTCCTTCTCCGTCAGAGAATATCCTCTCGCCAGCACGCCCATCGGGTTCAGATCGGACACCGACTGTGCCGCCTTTTGGAAAGCGCTCTCCGCAAGCTCCGTTTTTCTGTGTACAGCGGCGGACAAGCGCGGCATTATTTCCGCGACCGTCCTCTCATACCGCTGTGTTTTACTGTGTATCTCCTCCGAGATCTTAGATACAGTCTGCGAAAGCTCGCGTTCCCAAGCCGAGATCCTCCCAAGCGGAGAATACAGCCTGATATCCTTTTCCAGCAGCGAAAGCTCCCTTTGAGCGTCCTGCGCCGCCCTGCGCGCCGAATAAGCCGCGGAACCGCTCAGCCGCTCTATCGTCTCGGCGATTATCGAAATATCCGGTACCGCAAGCTCCGCCGCAGCCGACGGAGTGGGAGCGCGCAGATCCGCCGTAAGATCTGCTATTGTAAAGTCGATCTGATGTCCCACCGCGCTTATAGTTGGTACCTTGCACGCGAATATCTCCCTGGCAAGCGCCTCCGAGTTGAAGCAGTCGAGATCCTCGCTCGAACCGCCGCCGCGCCCGAAAATGATCAGATCCACGCCGACGCTCTGCGCACGCTTGATACCGTCAATAAGCGACGGCACGGCGTTTTCACCCTGAACGTACACCGGTATCACACACAGTCCGCATACGGGATACCGCCGTGAGATCACATTGATGATATCCTGCAGCGCGGCGCCAGTCGGAGAAGTCACCACGGCGATCTTCTTTGGGTATTGCGGCAGCTGACGGTGCTGATCAAACAGCCCCTCGCCGAGCAGCTTTTCCTTGAGCTTTTTCAGCGCCTCGGCAGCGGAGCCCGCGCCGTCCTCCGACATGGAATAGCATTTCAGCTGATACTTTCCGTATGCTGGATATACCGTGATCATGCCCTCGCAGACCGCCTGCGCTCCGTCGCGCGGTTCAAACGGAATGCTGTCCACTCCCTCGAACATCACCGCCGAAAGCTGAGTTTTCGCGTCCTTCAGCGTAAAGTACAGATAGTCCGAGCCGAATCTCCCGCGCCTGCGCGTGAAGTTCGAGATCTCGCCGCGCACCTTCACATATCTCAGCGAGGAATTGTCCTCAAGCGTCTGCTTTATCCTCTCGGTGATCTCCGAGACGGAGATGACCTTATTCACATCAATCAGCGCCATCGAGTTCCCTCATATACGAATTGAGTATTCCGTTTATAAAGCCGCTGTCCGACTTCTGCGAATATTTTTTCGCCAGCTCCACCGCCTCGTTTATGGCGGCGGCGTTCGGGACTCTCTCGCAGTACTTCATCTCGTAAACCGCAATCTTAAGTATGGTGAGATTCACCTTGGCGATCCTCGAAAGCGCGCGCTTCGCGGAATATTTCGCGATAATTCCGCAAAGCTCCTCCTCGTGTTCGAGAACACCCCTCACCAACTCGTCTGTCTGCTCGTTTTTCGCCATATCGAACGCGTCGGGATTCAGCTCGTCTATCTCCTCGATAGTCGTGCCGAATGTCAGCTGATACAGCTCCAGAAAAGCGCCCTCGCGGATCTCGGGGCGGTTAAGCCTTTCACTCATAAAGTCACCTCAAAAATCATTCCGCCGCGCCGCTGTCCCTGAAGCTAACACCGACCACGTTGACGTTCACCTTTGTCACGGTAAATCCGGTCATATTCTGAACAGCGGACTTAACGCTGCGCTGAACGCTCTCCGCGACCTTCACGGCGTTGTAGCCGTCGATCACCGAAAGATCAATGTGGATAGCGGCGGACTCGCCGAGTATCCTCGCGCGGACAGCGCCCCTCAGCTTTGAAAGAGCCTTTGGCAGCTCCGGACGCTGACCGCCCACCGCGGCACCCTCTATCTCACAGGCAGCTGTCTCCGCGATCTTGATGATCACGTCCTCAGAGACCTTTATGCTTCCCAAAGTCTTTTTTCCGGAAGAATTCATAATCTACCCCTTATATTGAAATATTACCTTCCCGCACGGGTGTGCGGTACCATCTTCACGTCCGTCGCACAGGACTTCTATAGCATATATTCTTATTATAGCATATTTTTTCCCAATAAACAAGTATTTTTTCAAATATTTACATAAAACCGTCACCGATTTTGACGAAATGAATACAATGCGGTAAAAGCAGAATCAAAGCGGGGTCGTGCGGTCATTTCGCAAAGCCGCGCAGGAGAGGGGGAACAGGCTATGCGCTGTCCGAGAAAAAGAAGAAACAAGCACCATAATATCGGCCCGCTGCTTGCGGCAGCGGCATTTCTCGGAGCGGTCATGTGCCTGTCTTTTTTCTCGCTGCGAGTAATGCTGTTCGTGATCGCAATTCTGCTGATCGTGCTTGGAATATTTCTGCTTAAAATTTGACCCGCTTAGAGTTTCTTGATAAATTGACAGATCGATCCGCCAAATGTCCATAATTTATCCGAGATCTGAAGCGGGTTTAGTTTTAGCTGTGAGAGGGGTGCCGTAATGAAGATCGTTGTGGTAAAGAGTCCGAAAATGTTTACAGGTCTGCTCAGAGCAATGTTCGGGATCAAAAAGTCGGAAACCGCATAGCAACCAAAACAGCTCCCCCGAAATATTCGGGGGAGCTCGGCTTGTAGATAAAACCAAGAACAGCGTTATAAGGAAGCAGGAGAAATTTCAAAAAGCAGTCCCGCTCGGCGAAGCGCGAAGCGAAGCCGGGCGGGGCTGGCTAGGGCAGAGCGAAGCTCTGCCCGCTTTTGAAATTTCTTTTAGATAACTTTCTCTTTGTCAACGCTTGAGAATAACCCGACTATTACTTGTTCCAGTCGTAGAGCTTGCGGATCTCCGCGCCTACCTGCTCGAGCTGGTGAGAAGCCTCGATACGGCGGCAAGCATTGAAGTGCAGTCTGCCGGTCTTGTTCTCGTTGATCCACTTTGAAGCAAATGTACCGTCCTGGATCTCGGAAAGGATCTTCTTCATTTCCTTCTTGGTCTCCTCGGTGATGAGGCGCTTGCCGGTCTCGTAATCGCCGAACTCAGCAGTATCGGAGATGGAGTATCTCATCATGGAGAATCCGCCGCTGAAGATAAGGTCAACGATCAGCTTCATCTCGTGAATGCACTCAAAGTAAGCGTTCTGAGGATCGTAGCCTGCCTCAACAAGGGTCTCGAAGCCCGCCTTCATCAAAGCGGTAACGCCGCCGCAAAGAACAGCCTGCTCACCGAACAGATCGGTCTCGGTCTCCATCTTGAATGTAGTCTCGAGAACGCCCGCGCGTGCGCCGCCGATACCCGCAGCGTATGCAAGACCGGTGTCAAGCGCTCTGCCGGTAGCGTCCTGATGTACTGCGATAAGGCAGGGTACGCCTCTGCCTACCTGATACTCGGAGCGAACGGTGTGACCCGGACCCTTCGGAGCGATCATGATAACGTCTACGTCTGCCGGAGGAACGATAAGACCGAAATGGATGTTGAAGCCGTGCGCGAACATCAGGGTCTTGCCGGCGGTGAGGTTCGGGAGAATGCTCTCAAGGTACAGAGCCTGCTGCTTCTCATCGTTGATAAGGATCATGATAATGTCAGCCTGCTTAGCAGCCTCAGCCGCAACAGCTACCTTAAGACCTGCCTCCTCAGCCTTTTTCCAGCTCTTGGAGCCTTCGTACAGACCTACTACAACGTTTACACCGCTCTCCTTGAGGTTGAGCGCGTGAGCGTGACCCTGAGAGCCGTAGCCGATGATAGCGACGGTCTTGCCGTCAAGTGCGGACAGATTGCAGTCCTCGGAATGATACATCTTTGCCATAATAATTATCTCCTTTAGATAAAATTTTGAGCTTGTTTAGTATCCGGAGAGGTGCCGGATTTGCCCGGATTTTCGTGCCGTACAACGGCAATTTTTCGCAGATGTACTTGATGTACCTCAAGAAAAATTGACTAAGTACGGCGCGGAAAGACGGGTGAAGACGGCACTTTGGAGGATACTAAACACGCTCTTATATTCGACGCCGTTTCCGGCGAGAGAATTTGATATTTTAATTTTTAATGCTAACCGCCTGTTCGCCCTTCTGTATAGCGATAGTACCCGTGCGGACTATCTCCTTTATCCCGTAAGGACGCAGCAGTTCCTCAAAATTGTTGATATTCTGCGCGTTGTCCGACATCTCAATGGTCATCGAATTGGACGAGATATCCGACACCTTCCCGTGGAACAGCTCGCAAATGCTGATGATCTCGGGGCGCTGCTTTGCCGTACAGCTGACCTTTATCAGGACAAGCTCGCGGGATACCATGCCTTCGGGAACGAGCGTCTTGACCTTGATAACGTCGATCAGCTTGTTGAGCTGCTTTTCGATCTGCTCCAGGGTGTAGTCGCTGCCGTCCGCAACGATGGTGATACGAGAAACGTTCACATCGTCGGTAACGCCGACCGCCAGGCTGTCGATATTGAATCCGCGCCGCGCGAACAGACCCGCCACACGCGCCAGAACGCCCGCGTGGTTCTCAACCAGAACGGAAATCGTATGCTTCATAAACAACACCTCCGTTACAGAATGGTCTTTTCGAGATCGGGAACAACGACCTCAAGCAAAAACGGCTTGTCCGACTTCATCATGCGCTCAATACCCTCAACGGCGCTTTGCTCGCTGTCCACACGCATACTCTCTATCCCGTAAGCGTCCGCGATCTTAGTGAAATCGGGGCTGCCGTCCAGCGAGACCCCGATCATGCGGTTTCCGTATACACGCTCCTGGACCTCACGCACCATACCGAGATAGTTATTGCGTATGACCACAAGCTTAATGTTCACGCCGTGCTGAACAGCCGTCGCGATCTCGTTGAACTGCATCTGGAACGAACCGTCGCCGCACACTGCCACGACCTCCGCCTCCGGATCCGCGCATTTCGCGCCGATAGCCGCAGGCAGCGAATAGCCCATAGTTCCCATACCGCCCGATGTGAGAAATCTTCCGTCCCTCAGCGAGATATTTGCCGCCGTCCAGATCTGATTTTGTCCGACGTCCGCCACAACGACCGAACGCCTGGGCATATGCCGGTCAAGCTCTCTGACAAACCACTTCGGGTTTACATAACCGTTCGAGCACACCTCCGGGTCGGGATCGGCGCGGCTCTCATCCAGCGTCCGCCGCCATTCCGCATGGGAAAACGGCTGCTCCTCCGCAGCGGCATCAAGCTGCTCCAGAAGCTGTTCGAGAACCAGCGTGATATCTCCGACGATAGGCACGTTCGCCTCTATATTTTTGCCGATCTCGGCGGGATCAATATCAATGTGAACCACCGTGAACCCCGTTCTCTGCTCCATAGCCGCGATAGCCCTGTCTCCCACTCTCGCGCCCAGCAAAAACAGAGTGTCACAGGAATTGATCGCGATATTCGCCGCCTTTTTGCCGTGCATACCGATCATTCCGAAATACAGCGGACTGTCGGACGGCATAGCGCCAAGTCCCATCATAGTGGAAACAACGGGCACATCCGCCTTCTCGGCAAACTCGCGCATAAGCCGCACGCCGTCTCCGGTGAACAATCCTCCGCCCGCGCAGATAAGCGGCTTTTTGGATTCCTTAAGCGCGCTCACGGCACGTTTTATCTGATAACCGTTTCCCTTGGTGCTCGGACGGTA
>JAIEDJ010000121.1 GCA_029068025.1 Oscillospiraceae bacterium
CCGGATTTTCGTGCCCTACAACGGCAATTTTTCGCAGATGTACTGTATGTACCTCAAGAAAAATTGCCTAAGTAGGGTGCGGAAAGACGGGTGAAGACGGTGCTTTGGAGGATACTAAACAGGCTTTAGGGCGCAAAACGCCCTACCCGCTTGTTCGCTGTTTTAATTATAACACAAAGTTTGCCTTTTTTCAAGCGTCGATTTTCAATTTTTTTAAACTTTCACATAAAATCCGCGCTTTTGGGTGTAGAAATTCAACCCCGACTTATGTGCAATTTCCACAAAAACCGGGGATCGGAGCAAGGCAGACCTTCATTAAAAGTCGATCCTGGCAATTTTTTTCATAATATCTTGATTTTGGCACGGGAATGTGATATAATTATAGTATATTGGTTCCGTGGCGCAAATTATTATAAACAGGGAGAGAAAAAACCATGATAGACAAAACCTTGCTGAAAAACGATTTTGAGGACATTCTTCGCGAATTCCGCTTTCACGAGAAAAAGCACACCCCCACCGAGCTTCACAACGCGCTTGCCAGAGCGATAATGAAGCAGGCGGTGCCGATGATGAACTGCTGCACGCCGTCGGGGCGCGGCGCGGCGTATCTCTCAATGGAATTCCTGATGGGACGCGCGGTGTATAACAATATTCTGTGTCTCGGTCTGCACGACTACGCCGAGGAGCTGCTTGAGGGCGCGGGCGGCAGCCTGTCAGACTTTGAGGATATCGAGGACGCGGCTCTCGGAAACGGCGGTCTGGGACGGCTTGCCGCCTGCTTCCTTGACAGCGCGGCTACAATGAAGCTGCCGCTCACCGGATATGGTATACGTTATAAATACGGTCTGTTCAGGCAGACGATCGAGAACGGCTTCCAGCGCGAATACGCGGACGACTGGACAAAGTTCGGCGATCCGTGGAGCACACGCTGCGAGGACGACGCGGTCGTTATTCACTACTCCTCCGGAGACGTTCTCGCCGTTCCTTACGATATGCCGATCTTCGGCTACAAGAACGACTTTGCGGGGACTCTTCGCCTGTGGCAGGCTGAACCGCTGAACGCGTTCGACTTTGACGCGTTCAACCGCCAGGACTACTTCGAGGCGGCGCGCGGACAGATCGAAGCGGAAAACATCAGCGGCACTCTGTATCCCAACGACGACGCGCGTCCCGGAAAGATCCTCCGCCTTAAGCAGGAGTACTTCTTCAGCGCGGCTTCCGTTGCGGATCTTGTACGCAGGCACCTTGCCGCGGGACGTGATATAAAGAGCTTCGCCGAGTTCAACACGATCCAGCTGAACGACACTCACCCCGTTATCGCTATCCCCGAGCTTATCCGCATACTCACCGCCGAACACAAGCTCTCCTTCTCCGACGCTCTCGATATCGCGAAAAAGACCTTCAACTACACCAACCACACCATTATGGCGGAAGCCCTTGAGAAGTGGGACTGCGGCATAGTCGAGGAGCTTCTTCCCGACGTATACGCGGTCATCCTGCGCATAAATGAGGAGTTTATCTCGGATATGTACCGCCGCGGTATGCCGCGCGAGAAGATCGAGCAGATGCAGCCCGTATCAAACAGCACCGTCCACATGGCAAAAATGGCGATCTACTGCTCAAGCTACGTGAACGGCGTCGCCAAGATCCACACCGAGATCCTCAAGAAGGACGCTCTGCCCGAGTGGTACGAGCTGTACCCCGAGCGCTTCCAGAACAAGACTAACGGCATCACGCCGCGCCGCTGGCTGGCGCTGTGCAACCCCGGACTGTCCGCGCTGATCACTGAGCTGCTTGGCAGCGAAGCGTGGATCACCGACCTCACGCGCCTTAAGGATCTGCGCAAATACGCCGATGACAAGGCGACGCTTGATCGTTTTGCCAAGATAAAGCACAAGAACAAAGCAGCCCTTGCCGCTTATATCAAGGAGCATGAGGGCGTTGATATCGACCCCGACTCCATGTTCGATATCCAGATAAAGCGCCTGCACGAGTACAAGCGCCAGCTGATGAACGCGTTCTCGATCCTGTATATCTACTTTGGAATAAAGGATGGCAGCATTGCCGCTCAGAACCTCGCGCCCACGACCTTCATATTCGGCGCGAAATCCGCGCCCGGCTACGCGAGAGCAAAGGCGATAATCAAGTTTATCAACGAGATAGGAAACCTTGTCAACAACGACCCCGAGATCAACGGTCTGCTTAAAGTTGTATTCGTGCAGAATTACCGCGTATCCTATGCCGAAAAGCTGGTAGTCGCCGCCGATCTGTCCGAGCAGATCTCCACCGCGGGCACCGAAGCCTCCGGCACGGGCAACATGAAGTTTATGCTCAACGGCACCATGACCCTCGGAACCTACGACGGCGCTAACGTCGAGATCTGCGAGGAAGCGGGAGAGGAGAACAACTACATCTTCGGCGCGCGCGTTGAGGATCTCGCACAGCGTATGCCGACCTACGATCCGCGCAAGCTCTACTCAGAAAACACCCGTATCGCGAGAGTGCTCAACACACTTATCGACGGAACGTTCAGCGACGGCGGCTCGGGCGCGTTCAGAGAGCTGTACTACTCGCTGCTGGACGGCGCGAGCTGGCACAGAGCCGATCACTACTATCTGCTCGGCGATCTTGAGAACTACGTTCAGGCAAAGCTCAAGGCGAACAGCGACTTCAAGTTCAACCACGACGAGTTCATCAAGAAGTGCTGGATCAATATGACCGCCTCGGGCAAGTTCAGCTCTGACCGCACCATTGCCGACTACGCAAAGGAGATCTGGAAGATCACGCCGCAGGCATAAAGCACAGTTTGTATTTTAAAAAGGGTGATAAGCTATGCCCCTGCCTTCCGAAAAAACGCACTACACCTTTGCGGACTTGCAGCTTACAGAGGAACACGAGCGCATTGAGATAATCCACGGATATGCGTATTTTATGAGAAGCGGAACATTGGATCATCAACAAATTTCCGGAGAATTACTTCGTCAGTTTGCAAATTTCCTTGATGGAAAATCTCCGAAAATTCTTGTGCGTCCGCTTAGCGTTCGTTTATTTGAAAAAGACAGCGATACGCCCGAAGTTGTTGATACTGTAGTTGAACCCGATCTTTTAATAGTACATGACAAAAGCAAGTTTGACGAGTTTGGCTGTAAAGGCGTTCCCGATCTGATCATAGAGATATTGGAGCCGTATACCTATTATCACGACTGCTTTGTAAAGCTTGATCTTTACCAACAAGCGGGCGTTCGTGAATATTGGATAGTAGATCCCGAAAGCAAGACCGTTAAAGTATTGACCCTTGATGATGAGGGAATTTACCACATCTCAAAAGCATACAAGCAGACCGATACCGTCAAGGTAAATATATTGAACGGCTGCACCATAGATCTCTCCAAGGTATTCCCCGAAGAATAAAATAATCGAAAATGCCCGGGAACGACATTGTTCCCGGGCTATTTTTTGTCCTGCTCGCGCAGCAGTTCTTCAATATGGTAGTCGATCTTGCCCTTATTGCGCTCCGAAAGCCTTCTCCAGCATTCCAGCAGACGTTCCTCGTCCTCGGTCAGAGCGGTCTCGCGCTTGAATACGCTCCGCCCCGCAAGATAATCAAGACTTACATTATAATAATCGGCGAGCTGTATCGCCCGAGAAAGCGGCAGCTCTGTCTCGCCCTTCTCATAACGTCCGTAATACTGCGCGGTAGTGCCGAGCACCTCGGCTATGTCGGACTGCGTTTTGTCCGCGTCCTCGCGCAAGTCCTTTAAACGCGGGTAAATCGCCATATTGATCACTCCCTCAAAAAAATATTATCATATTGGATTAAAAGCACTTGACAAATTAATCATTTTAGATTATAATAATATCTAGTATAATCATATACGATTATAAAACTTTGTTTTTTGGGAGGAAATAAAATGAACAGCAATTCAAACGGCATGAACCTTCAAAAGGATCCGGTCCCCTCACAGCAGACGACCGATCAGCAGCCCGGAACAATATCCAACGCACAACCCGTTATGATACAACAAAACGTGCCTGTTAATTCAACGGGAACAGTTTTCTGTAAATTCTGCGGGAGCTCGATACCCGCACAGGCAGTCATCTGCACACACTGCGGCTGCCAAGTAACAGAAATGTCTCAGCAGTCTGCCGCCCAGCCGCAGCAAATCATAATCAACAACAGCAATAACAACAATATCGGCGCAATGATGGGCGTCAGAATGAAAAACAAATGGACAGCGTTCTTTCTGTGCCTGTTTTTGGGATTTTTTGGCGCACACAAATTCTATGAGGGAAAAGCCGGAACAGGACTGCTGTATATTTTCACAGTCGGTCTTTTCGGCATTGGCTGGATCATCGATCTGATCATCCTGCTCCTTAAACCAAATCCGTATTACGTTTAAATAACAAAGCCCTCATTTTTGTGCTTTAGCTTGTAGATAAACCTCTAAAACGTTGATCTTGGCTGGTTTTATAACGTTGACGAGGAGCTGTTTATTAAAAAATTTCAAAACCGGGCAGTGCTGCGCACTGCCCTAGCCGCTCCCGCAAGCGTGTTTCGCTGCGCGAAACCCATTTGTGGGAGCGCTTTTTGAAATTTGCAGTCACCCACGCAATGTTGTACTTGGCTTAGAGCCTGTTTAGTATCTCGAAGTGCGCAGATCGCGCAGCAGATTTTTCGGCAGACGACGGCAATTTTTCGCGGACGTACTCTATGTACTTCAAGAAAAATTGCCTAAGTATGACGGAAAATATGCCAGCGAGATGCGTGCTGAGAGATACTAAACAGGCTCTTAGGCGCTTGTGCACATATTTGACGCGTGGCTCTTGGCTTAAAATAACTTTTCCTACAGACTGCGGCGGGCGAAGCCCGCCGAGCGGGACTGCTTTTTGAAATTTCTCCTGCGCGTTTAAATTGTTGATCTTGGCGTGGGATCTTGTGCTCCGGTTTGGCACGCGGCTCTTGGCTTAAAACAACTTTTCCGCAAACTGCCGGCCCCCTCTCCCGGTGGCGCGGATTTCCATAACCCTAAAAAAAATCCTAAAAACCGCTTGACAAGCTCGGAAAAATCTGCTATAATAATTAAGTTAATCGCCGATTTATGTCGGCGGATACTTATTCCGCCCCGAGTTTCCCGCAAAGGGATAAACCACCCTGCGAAAGCAGGCACGATTTGTCGAATAGACTAAGGCGGAATTAGTAGATACTTATTCTGCCCCGAGTTTCATACAAAGGGATAATCCCCCTGCGAAAGCAGGCACAATTTGTCGAATAGTCTAAAGGCGGAATTAGTAGATACTTATTCTGCCCCGAGTTTCATACAAAGGGATAATCCCCCTGCGAAAGCAGGCACAATTTGTCGAATAGTCTAAAGGCGGAATAAGTATAACCCCTTTCCCGCACGAAAAATTGCGGGATATATATCCATAAGGAGGTGCTATTAAAATGGCAAAGCTTAGTGAAAAGTACGAGGCGATCATCGTTTTCGCGCTTAAGGGCGGCGAGGAGCAGGTAAAAGCGCTCACCGAGAAGTTCTCCGACCTTATCAAGGCGAACGGTACTCTTACCAACGTTGACGAGTGGGG
>JAIEDJ010000122.1 GCA_029068025.1 Oscillospiraceae bacterium
AGCTGGGTCTGTCGCAGGTGGACGCGGAGCTTATCGCGGAGAATCTGCCGCGCTGCAGGCTGTTTGACGAGTGCGTAAGTATCGGAGGCTGTTCGGCAAAGACGGTTTCCAACTGGGTGCTTGCCGATGTTTCAAAGTATATGAACGAGACCGGCAAGGATATAGGTGAAACTCCGCTTACTGCGGCTTTGCTTGTTGAGATAATCAAGCTTATCGAGGCGAACAAGATCTCCAACAACTCCGGCAAGATCATCTTTGAAGAAATTATGTCGGGCAATACCGATATCAATAAGATCATCGAGGAAAAGGGCTTGGCGCAGATCTCGGACGATTCGGCTATCGAGAAGATCGTAAACGATGTTCTCGCCGCAAATCAAAAGTCGGTCGACGACTACCGCGGCGGCAAGACCAATGCGCTCGGATTCCTTGTCGGGCAATGCATGAAAGCGTCCAAGGGTCAGGCAAACCCGGCTAAGTGCAAGGAGCTTGTGCTGAAATATCTTGAAGGCTAATGTGATGGCAGAGGATATTTTATTTAAGTTCGACAGCTTTATGTTTTCATATCGTGTCGGAGGAATATTGATCCACGAAAATAAGATCCTGCTCCAAAAGCCACCCAATGATGAGTACGCTATAATCGGCGGTCATGTGCAGGCGTTTGAGGATTCCGCACAAACGCTGGAGAGGGAATTTTTTGAGGAGCTTCACACTTGTATTAAAGCTGAGAACCTTATAGCAATAGGTGAGATATTCTTTCTATGGGGAGAACGCTCGTGCCACCAAATATCGCTGTACTATAATGTCAGCTTGGCGGGTACGGTCTCAATTCCCTTGGAAGGAGTATTTCACGGCTATGATGATCTCGGCTGTGAACGGATAGACCTCGATTTTTGTTGGGTGCCGCTCGATGACCTGAACAGCCTTACCGTATATCCCACCGAGCTAATTCCGCATATCACGGCAAATAACGGCGGTGTGCTGCATTTTATTTCAAGGCAGATTTGATAGTCGAAGATATTAGGTGAATTTATGATCGAATTTTTTGACTATGCCGCACCGGAACCTCCCGTGATCGAAGACCGGCTTTTGGAGCTTACAAGATGGCTTTCCGAGAACAAATTTCCCGATACGGAGCTTCCGGAGGACTATACGGAATTTTTACGCGAGAGTAACGGCGGCGATTTTGTGAAAAACGACAGGGAATTTCAGATGTTCAAGGCGGAAGAGATCCCCGGGTTTTATGAGGCGTATATGTTCGGCGAATTTATGCCGTTCGCGCTGCCGATCGGGGCTGACGGCTGCGGAAATCTTTACATTTTCGACAAACGCGGCAGCTGCAGCGCGGTATACTTGGTCGATGCCGGAAATATGGGCTGGGACGGGGACGGATTCGAGCTGCTTGCAGAGAGTTTTCTTGACTGTATCAACGGAAATTTTAAGCAAAGCTGAAAATTTAAAACCGCGCAAACTTTTTTGAGGCTTGCGCGGCTTTTTTGTATTATTTTGTATCAACATACCAAAAAATTCGGAAAAGCCCTTTACACGGCGCGAAAAATGTGTTATAATTAATATGTATGATTATATACGGGCGACTGTTCGTCAAAAAATTTATTGGAGGGAAATACAATGGGAATGACTATGACCCAGAAAATACTCGCTAAGCACGCGGGTCTGGACAGCGTTGTCGAGGGGCAGCTGATCAGAGCTAAGCTGGATATGGTGCTCGGCAACGATATCACAAGCCCTGTGGCTATTAACGAGTTCAACAAGAACGGATTCGACAAGGTATTCGATAAGAGCAAGATCTCGCTTGTTATGGATCACTTTACGCCGAACAAGGATATCAAGGCGGCTATTCAGTGTCAGCAGTGCAGAGGATTTGCGGATAAATACGATATCGACAACTTCTATGATGTCGGTAACGTCGGCATCGAGCATGCGCTGCTTCCCGAGAAAGGTCTTGTGGTGCCGTCTGACTGCGTTATCGGCGCGGATTCGCATACTTGTACTTACGGAGCGCTCGGCGCGTTCTCAACGGGCGTGGGTTCCACGGATATGGCTGCCGGAATGGCTACCGGAGAGGCTTGGTTCAAGGTTCCCGGGGCTATCAAGTTTAACCTTACCGGAAAGCTCAACAAGTGGGTCAGCGGCAAGGACGTTATTCTTCACATTATTGGAATGATCGGCGTTGACGGCGCTTTGTATCAGTCGATGGAGTTCAGCGGCGATGGCTTGAAAAATCTCTCAATGGACGACCGTCTTTGCATGGCTAACATGGCTATTGAGGCGGGTGCTAAGAACGGCATTTTCGAGGTCGACGAGGTAACGCTCGACTATGTAAAGGGCAGAACGAACCGCACTTTCGAGACGTTCAAGGCAGATCCCGACGCGCATTATAACAGAGTAATTGATATTGATCTTTCAACTATCAAGTCGACGGTCGCTTTCCCGCATTTGCCCGAGAACACCAAGACTATTGACGAGGTCGGGGAGATCAAGATCGATCAGGTAGTCATCGGTTCGTGTACAAACGGACGTTACAGCGATCTGGAGACCGCTGCGGCTGTCGTTAAGGGAAAGAAAGTCGCTAAGGGCGTCCGCGCTATCGTTATCCCTGCTACTCAGCAGATCTATCTTGACGCGCTGAAAAACGGACTGCTTGAAATATTCGTTGAGGCGGGCATGGTGGTTTCCGCGCCTACCTGCGGTCCGTGTCTGGGCGGTCACATGGGAATCCTCGCGCCGCATGAGAGAGCGGTTTCCACAACTAACAGAAACTTTGTCGGACGTATGGGCGATACCACTTCGGAAGTGTATCTCGCAAGCCCTGCGATCGCGGCGGCAAGCGCTTTGACAGGCTATATTTCTAACGTACAGGAGGGCTGATTTTTATGAAAGCACACGGAATAGTTCACAAGTACGGGGACAACGTCGATACGGACGTTATTATTCCCGCGCGTTACCTCAATACATCGGATCACAAGGAGCTTGCTTCCCACTGTATGGAGGATATCGACAAGGATTTTGTCAAGAACGTCAAGGACGGCGATATTATGGTGGCGAATATGAATTTCGGCTGCGGCAGTTCGCGCGAGCACGCTCCGATCGCTATTAAGGCGAGCGGTATCGGCTGTGTTATCGCGTCTACGTTCGCGAGAATTTTCTACCGCAACTCTATCAATATCGGGCTGCCTATTCTCGAATGTGACGAGGCGGCTAAGGATATTGACGCGGGCAATGAGGTCGAAATCGACTTCGATACCGGAGTTATTACCAATATTACAAAGAACAAGACTTATCAGGCTCTGCCGTTCCCGGATTTTATCAAGGAGATCATCAATAAGGGCGGGCTTCTGAACTCGCTTAAATGAGAATAGATATCCGCACCGCTATTTATCCCGATGTTGAAAAGCTGGCGCTTATTAAAGTACTTGCAAAGCACGGCGACGAGGCGAACGCGGTCTCGCTGGACTTTGAGTACGCGTACATCAACGGGCTGCTCGATGAGCGGCGCACGGTTTTTGTATTGCTGTGGGACAGAGTACCTGTGGCGTTCTGCGCGGCGCGGGAATGTGTCCGTAAGCCTTTTTGGGGATATGCTCTGATAAGCGATCTGTACGTTCTGCCCGAGTATCAGCACAAGGGGTGCGGCAGAAAGCTGCTTTCGCATACGCTTCGGAAGCTCCGCGCGGACGGTTATCTGAGCGCGGTTCTGGAGACTGCCGCCGACAATAGGGACGCGCGGCGGTTTTATGAAAAATTCGGATTTGCGGTGAGTTCCCGAGGGAACATTTCAAACGGCTATATTGTTTACACTATCGACTTCTGAGGTGAGGGTGTGAATATTGAGATAAGGCGCGCTAAGCCTTCCGATATCGAGGAAATGTCAGTGGTCGTGGACAGCGCGTGGCGCGAGAACTACCGCGATATCTTCACGGCGGAGGTCATTGACAGGTTCACAGGAGAGCACCGACGAGAGAGCTTTAAAGGCTTGCTTGAACGCGGGGTCGATATATTCGTGCTTACCGCGGACGGCAGGGTATCGGCGCTTTGCGCGTATCAGACAACGGTCGCTTTGCCCGACTGCGCGGAGATCATGCTGCTGTACGTTCATCCGGATCATCAGCGGCGCGGGCTGGGCGGTCGGCTGTTCGGGTATGTTCTGAACGAGCTGCGGCGCGGCGGGTTTGTCCGCGTGCTGCTGGACACCGCGGAGAAGAACGAGGGTGCGCGGCTGTTCTATGAGAAGCACGGCTTTGCTGTGAATAAGCAGTTTGAAAACGGGATCAACTATGTTACTTACTTAAGGAATTTATGAAAGATCTAAAGAAAACGAGCATTTTTATCAGTCTGATACTTCGGCACAAGCCCGAGGCTGTCGGCATTTCGCTTGACGAACATGGTTGGGCTAGTGTTGACGAGCTTATCGGCGGCATCAACAAGACAAAGGGTTATTTTATAGATATGCCGACACTTGAGGAGATCGTTCGCACGGACAACAAGCAGCGGTACAGCTTCAACGAGGACAAGACGCTTATTCGCGCAAATCAAGGGCACTCGGTCAATGTTGATGTAGAGCTAAAAGAAGCCGAACCGCCCGAGCAGCTGTTTCACGGCACGGGTGAGAAGTCCGTCGCGGCTATCAGAAAAGAGGGACTGAAGCCGCAGGGCAGGCTTTATGTTCATCTCTCAAAGGATAAGGAGACTGCCGAAAAGGTGGGTGCGCGGCACGGAAAGCCGCATATCTTCTTTGTTCATTCGGGGAAGATGTATCGCGCGGGCTATAAATTTTATCTCTCCGAGAACGGAGTTTGGCTTACAAAATCGGTTCCTCCCGAGTTTCTGGAGGAACGCTGAAAGGAAGATCATATAATGGAAAAGAACATTGCTGTTATCAAGGGTGACGGTATCGGTCCCGAGATCGTCACCGAGGCTATGAAGGTTCTCGACAAGGTTGCCGGGAAATTCGGGCATAAGTTCAACTATGAACAGCTTCTGATGGGCGGCTGCTCTATCGACGCTAACGGAAAGCCGCTCACCGATGAGACCATAGAGCGCTGCAAGGCTTCCGATGCTGTTCTCATGGGAAGCATAGGCGGTGATACCACCACATCTCCGTGGTATAAGCTCCCGGCAAATCTCCGCCCGGAAGCCGGTCTTCTCGGACTTCGCAAGGCGTTGGGACTGTTCGCGAATCTGCGCCCGTGTCTGCTGTTCAAGCAGCTTTCGGGAGCGTGTCCGCTCAAAACCGAGATCAGCTCCAAGGGCTTCGATATGCTAATTATGCGCGAGCTGACGGGCGGTCTGTACTTCGGAAAGCGTTACACCGAGGAACGTGACGGCGTTATGGTTGCCGTTGATACTCTCGAATACAGCGAGCCCGAGATCCGCCGTATCGCGAAGAAAGCTTTTGAAGTGGCTATGCAGCGCCGCAAGAAGGTCACGAGCGTTGACAAAGCGAACGTTCTGGACTCTTCAAGACTGTGGAGGAAGGTCGTTGAGGACGTAGCTAAGGATTATCCCGAGGTAAAGCTCGAGCATATGCTGGTCGACAACAGCGCAATGCAGCTTGTCAAGGATCCCGCGCAGTTTGACGTTATGGTAACGGAGAATATGTTCGGAGATATTCTTTCGGACGAGGCTTCGATGATCACCGGTTCTATCGGAATGCTGGCTTCCGCGAGCATGAACGAAACGAGCTTCGGTCTGTACGAGCCGAGCGGAGGTTCAGCGCCCGATATCGCGGGTCAGAACAAGGCAAATCCTATCGCAACGATTCTC
>JAIEDJ010000123.1 GCA_029068025.1 Oscillospiraceae bacterium
CCACTTTATCTCAAGCTGAGCAAGGCGTTCCTCCCAGACCGCTTCCATAATCTCAACAAGATCGGTCTCCAGCAGCGGCAGCACTACCTGTGTTTCGGGATCTCCGAAGCGGCAGTTGTACTCGACCACCTTGGGACCATTGGGAGTGAGCATAAGTCCGAAGTACAGGCAGCCCTTGAAGGGTCTGCCCTCCGCTTCCATTGCTTTGACGGTGGGGAGGAAGATCTTCTCGGCAGCGGCTTTCGCTAAATCTTCGGTGTAGCACGGGTTAGGGGCTATCGTGCCCATGCCGCCGGTGTTCAGTCCTTCGTCATTGTCAAGGGCGCGTTTGTGATCCATCGACGAGATCATGGGCTTTACCGTTTTTCCGTCGGTGAACGCGAGCACGGTCGCTTCAACGCCTGTCATAAATTCCTCAATAACTATTTCGGAGCCGCTCTTTCCGAATTTTCCGTCAACCAGCATGGAGTGAACAGCTGCCTTTGCTTCCTCAAAGTTCTGCGCTATTACAACGCCCTTGCCCAGCGCGAGACCGTCCGCCTTGATAACGGCGGGGTAGCTGTTCTTTGCTTGTATGTACGCAACTGCCTTGTCCTCGTCGGTAAACGTTTCGTATTCTGCTGTGGGGATGCCGTATTTCTTCATCAATCCCTTGGAGAATGCCTTGCTGCCCTCGATTATCGCGGCGTTGGCTTTTGGACCGAACGTCCTGAAGCCCGCTTCGTTCAGCTTGTCGACCATTCCCATAACGAGCGGATCGTCAGGGGCTACAAACACGTAATCCGGCTTGAGCTTCTGAGCAAGCTCAACAATGCCGTCAACGTCCGTTGCCTTTACGGGGAAGCACTCCGCGAGCGCGGATATACCGCCGTTTCCGGGAGCGCAATACAGCTTTTCCACCTTGGGTGACTTGGCGAGCGCCGCAGCTATCGCGTGTTCGCGTCCGCCGCCTCCTACTATCAGAATATTCATAATTTTACGACCTTTCCTTTAAAAAATATCTTCCATTCTATATTATACATCTTTATCCGAAAAAAATCAAGTGGTATTATAATGTTGATCTTTGCTTGGGCGCTTGTGACCGCTTTTGGCACGTGAATCTTGGCTTGAGAGCCTGTGTCCGGTTTTGAAAAGTTGATCTCGGCTAGTTTGTCATGTTGACGAGTGGCTGTTGATCTAAAAGAAATTTCAAAACCGGGCGGCGCGAAGCGCCGCCCTAGCCAGCCCCACTCGGCTCCGCTCCGCACTTCGTGCTCCGCTGCGCCGAGCGGGACTGCTTTTTGAAATTTCTCATGCGTGTTTAAACTGTTGATCTTAGCTGATTTTATAATGCTGACCAAGTTTTTTTTACAAACTAATGTTGATCCTTTAATTCAGCTTTGTATATCTTCCAAGCAGTTCCTCAAGCGAGATGGTCGTTACAGCGGCGGTCAGGGCTCCTCTTCCCGAGGCACCCACTATCAGATCTCCGCAATCGAAAGCCGCAGTGTCGGGCAGGAGGTTCGTGTTTATCCCTTTCAGATCGCACACTATGCCGAAGCCCGTGCGTTTCAGAAACGCTTCCTTTTTTACCCAGCAGCGGATAAAATCCTCGGGAGAGCGCACCAGCGGCTTTTCGTCCTCCGCGAGAGAGCGGTCGTATATCACGGGATTCACACGGCGGCGGCGATTCTCTATGTCAATGCCTATCTCGCCGATCTCGGAATTATCGTCCGGGATAGAGGAGAACGCCGTGCAGACCGCGCCGTTTGTATGCGACAGCGAGAACTGGAGCTTGCTGTTTTTGAGATACGGCTTGCCGTGATTGCCGAAATCAAAGCGTATCTTGTTCTGAGGGATACCCGTGCGGCGCGTTATCTCGGACAGCACCAGCAGCCGCGACAGGAGTGTGTTTATTCTGTCGGATCCCTGCTTTTTCTTCAATACGCCGCGTCTTCTCGCGGGGGTAAGGCAGCCGAGATAGCCTTCAAGCTCCTTCCAGGAAAGGCTCTGTGAATAATTCAGAATTAAAATGTCCATAGTGTTCTCCAATCTGTTATTGCTTTTTGTTATTACCGCATTAATATTCCGGAAATTTATCGCCCGTTTCGGATTTTCGCGCCTGCTTGAAAAGCGGGCTGCCGCGCGTAACGATTTTTTCGGTTATGCCGCTTTCGGAGCAGAGCCGCAGCGTTATCTTTCCCGATTCTATGATCGGGCGGCGGAGTACGCGGCAATACTTTTCGGCGGACGTTTCGTTTTCCCATGCCGCCGCCAGAAAGCAGAACTTCTCGTCCTCGTAGGGCGCGTCGGCGTTTTTCAGCCGCTTGTGCAGCTTTGATCTCGCGGCTCTCGCGGCGAAGTGGCACCAGTCGTCTTGGGGGAGCGGACAAACTCCGTTTGCCGGGCAGGGGGCTATGATCTTCATTCCGAGATCTGTCAATATGTCGCGCGTCTTTTTGATCTCCGCGAACGAACCCGGGGTTCCCGGCTCGACAATCAGCAGGAGCTTGTCTGCGGCGTGTGCAAGATCAACGGTGACGGATCTGCGGCGGCTCTCTGGCAGCTCGTTCAGGCAGTAGGAGCAGATGACAAGATCCGCTTTTTCGGTTATGCCGTTTG
The DNA here is from genome assembly GCA_029068025.1 of Oscillospiraceae bacterium. Taxonomy (GTDB): domain Bacteria; phylum Bacillota; class Clostridia; order Oscillospirales; family Ruminococcaceae; genus CAG-115. The sequence continues at coordinate 2,602 of JAIEDJ010000123.1, forward strand.
TGATGTCGTGTTCGCGCCAATGAGCTTTTTCCGCGAGCTGCTTTCCAATCTCCAGCATATTGCGGTCACGTTCAAGGCAGGTTATCTCGGAGCAGTCCGTTATCAGCCCGGCGGCTAACGCGGCGGCTCCCGTGCCCGCGCCCGCGTCCAGCACCGAGTTAATATCGCCGCCGAAGTTCTCAAGCGTCAGCTTTATTGCGCGGCTCACCGCCGCGAACGTTGCCGGCATACGCACCGCCGAATACGCGAGTATCTCACGCCGCGACGACGCGGAAATATGCTCCTCGCGGCGGTAATTCTCCGACAGTCGCTCTGCCGCCCTGGAGAGCTGCTTTATGTCCTCGTTTTGGATCAGTTGTTCGATCTTATCGCGAACGTGCGCAGGGAATTCCAATGTTATCAACCCCTTTATAGATATTGTACAGCAAAATTGCGGATTTGTAAAGGGGGGAATTACAAAATTTGAACGCCTATTGACTTTTGCCAGACAATTCGGTATAATAATTTTAAAAGAGGTGAAATAGAATGAAAGCAACAATAGTTTTGATTGCGGATAACGATGCGGAGAATTATGGCAGGAAATTGATGCTGAAAGCACATAGGTATGGGAAGATGGGGTTTGAAATGGCAAGACTGCCGCAGCATGTTTCCTTAAAGCAGCCGTTTGTGATTCCCGATTTAGAGAGAATTGAAGCGTTCTTTGACAGTTTCGCGAAGGAAATGTCTCCGCTTGATATTGAATTTGAGGATATTGATCTGTTCCCGTCTAACGTGTTGGGCGGGGTTGAATCCGGCTGTATGAGCCTGCGGGCAAAAGAAACGCCGCAGCTTGTCGGCGCACAGAAAAGGCTGAATGAAGAATTATATAAAATATTCGGATCGTGTCCGGCAGAACATGACGATGATTATATTTTTCATATGACTTTTGCTATTGGCGGTGCAGACTTTAATTCATATCAAAAGGCTTATGATGAATTGAAAAAGAGTGATTATAAGCAGACATTCAGATTCAGTAAACTGGGTTTACTGTATTATGACGATGATAATATCACTCCGGGAACATATTTTTGTTATAAGGTTTGTGATATATAATACTACAGCAGCAGATATTTATCAGCACAAAAATATAAGATGCTAAAATCATGCGGCGCGTTGCTCTTTCGGGTAACGCGCCGCAAATTTTGTAAAACCAAAGAAATATCAAGACAATACCTCTTACATCTCAACAATTACATTGTTTTCCAAATCGTTAAGAATGTCCTCTGCAATCAGGTTTTGGGGGAGCTTTTTTCCGTTTACTGTGACGGACTTTACGCCGTGCTGTGAGCCGTTCGGGTTGTTTACCGTGATGTGAAGGCGTTTTCCGCGGAACGTCTTTTCTATCGTGAATTCCTTCCACTCGGACGGGATCGACGGGTCTATCACCAGACCGTTTATGTTCGGCTTAAGTCCGAGTATTCCCTCGACTGTGCCTACCATTACCGTAGAAGCTGTTCCGGTAAGCCAATGAACGTGCGCTCTTCCCGCGAACGGGCTGTCCTTGCCCTCGACGAACTGTCCATATACATACGGCTCCATTTCGCGAAGCTCCGCGCGGTCATTATACGCGGCGGGAGCGGCTTCTTTCCAATATTTGTACGCCTTGTCGCCGCGCCCGAGCCCGGCTTCCGCAAGAATAAGCCAGCCCTGCGGCTGTGAGAATATCCCGGCGTTTTCCTTGACGCAGCGGTTGAAGCACTTCATCAGAGCGCCGTCAAACGCGTGGTGTTCGTATGGCGGATACATTACCATAGCGCCGTGCGGTGTGTTCAGTTCGCGTTCAACGCTGTCTAGAGCCGCTTTGCCGCGCTTCTCGTCCGCATAGCCGGAGATCACCGACCAGCTCTGCGGGTTCAGCCACATGGACGCTTCCGGGTCGGTGCGCTGTCCTATCACCGTGCCGTCCTCCTTGTAGCCGCGGATAAACCGGTCTTCGTTCCAGCAGTTTTCAAGTATTGCGGCGAGGTTTGCGTTTGTCTCGTCAAGATACTTGATGTACTCGGTGTCGGTCTTCATTTCGGCATAGGCGCGGAGTATCTTTATCGCGTACACAAGCTGAAACGCGACAAATGTGCTCTCGCCCTTTTTGCCGAGACGAAGGCAGTCGTTCCAGTCGGCGTGAAGTCCGGCAGGCATTCCGTGAGTGCCGAGGTTGTTCATCGAGAACGATATTGCGCGTTTTAAATGCTCGTACACCGTGCCGCTCTCGCCGTCGTTCGCGTAGGATATGACCTTATCCAGAAAAGCGGTATCGCCGCTCTCGCCGATATATTTGTCCACCGTGGGGAACAGCCACAGCGCGTCGTCGGCGCGGTAGGACGGGTGTCCGGTCTCCTTGACGTACTCGGGATCGTCGGGGGTGTTCTCGTGCCCCGCGTTATGGGTGAACTTTACGAGCGGCAGTCCCGCGCCGTTGGTCACTTGGGCGGACAGCATAAACTCTATGCGCTCTCTCGCAAGCTCGGGCGCGAGGTGGATTATTCCTTGAATATCCTGGACGGTGTCGCGGTAGCCGTAGCCGTTTCGCAAGCCGCAGTACCGGAACGACGCGGCGCGTGACCAGATGAACGTGATAAAGCAATTGTACGCGTTCCAGACGTTTACCATGCTGTTGAAATCGGGATCGGGCGTATTCACTTGCAGATTGTTTATCTGTCCGTGCCAGAAGTCTTTCAGCTCGGCGAGTTCCTTTTCGATAACGCCGTTTTGCTCATATTTCGCGATTATCTCGCGGGCGGTGTTCTCGTCCTTTTGTCCGAGAAGATAGGTTATCCGTTTGCTTTCGCCGGGTTGGAGCGTGATATCGCTTTGCAGAGCGCCGCAGGAGTTTCCGCAGTAGTTCAGTGCGCCGTTCAGACCTTGTTCTATCCCGGCAGGGTTGGCGTAGCTTCTGTACGCGCCGACAAACGCGTCGCGGTCGCCGCAGTATGCGGAAATTGCCGCGCCTGCCGCTCCGAGAAAGCGCGATATGCCGCCCTCGGTCTCATTCTGGCGCTGGAGTATGAATTTGTCCTTGAAATAAGTGTGAGTGATGAACAGGGTGTATTGCAGATTGACCTGATCCTGCTCGTAATTGTTGTCATTGACAAACTCGCAATAGCCCGTTACCGCGATACGGCGCGGCTTGCTGTCCGTGTTGGTGATCACCGCAGACCACACCTCGTAGGTCTGCCCTTTGGGCACGTAATACGTCGTTTCGGACTTTATTCCTTTGTATTCCGAAGAGATCACCGTGTAGGCTGTGCCGTGGCGGCACTCGCTCTTGAAGCTCTCAAGCGGCTTGCAGACGGGCGCCCAGGATCCGCTCCAGTATTCGCCGTCGTCGAGGTCTCGCAGATAGATATAACGTCCGGGCTGATCCGCCGCTACTCCGTTAAATCTATAGCGGATGATCCGTCCGTTCGCGCCGCTCTTTTCAAAGCTGTAGCCGCCCGCGTTGTTGGAGATTATCGCGCCGTACTCGGGCGATCCCAAATAATTCGCCCACGGGGCGGGAGTGTCGGGACGCGTGATCACATATTCTTTGTTCTTATCATCAAAAAATCCGTAATTCATTGTTATACCCTTTTTCAATTTTTAGGATTCCAAAGGGCGAAGCCCTTTGGCTAGGGGTTTGGGGGACGGAGTCCCCCGCGTCTCTCCCCTCTCTCTTCAAGAGAGGGGGGGTTCAGAGAAGCTTTACGAGCTTGTCGAGAACGCCCGAATAATGCTCGTCGATAAGTCCGAAGTCCTTTTGCTTGTATGTCCAGGCGGCGCGCGAAATGTTCATTTTCTCAAGCGCGGCGTTTATATCCGCGAACCATCTGACCGCGCTTTCGGGGGGGACTTGATCGATAACTCCGTACTCGCCGCAATAGAGCGGAACGCCGAACTTTTCGGAAACCTGCTTTGCCTGTTCAAACAGCCGCTCGAAATATCCGCTGTCTGTCATTTCCGCGTTTTCCGGATCGAATTCATCATCGTATTTATTCCCGAAGAAGCGGCGCGTATAATCGAGCATTGCCTGCTCGGTCCGGGGATATTCAAGCTCGAAATCCTTTGGAAGCTCTGGCACCCAATACGCTTTCTGGTGTGTGAACACGAGCGGGCTGTAGCAATGGAAGTCGAACACTATGTTGTTATCGGCGGGCTTGTCAAGCAGCGTCAGACCATAAATGCTGTTGTTGCGTATACCGCCGTACATTATGGGCGTGTCGGGAGCGAGCTTGCGGATCTCGGTTATCGTTTTCGCGGCGATCTCGTTCCACTTCTGCGCGAATTTCAATTCCGTGACCTCGTTGAGCAGCTCGAATACTACGTTCTTTTTGGAGCTGTAGCGCTTTGACATCTCGCGCCATAGCGAGTAAAATAGTTCTTGAAGGCGTTCGTCCTCGAAGAAGCTGCAATAGGAAGCGTCGTCAAACACAAACCCCGCCGTCTTGTGCAGATCGAGAC